>JBBSKO010000082.1:0-8788 GCA_038256225.1 Propionibacteriales bacterium
ACCCTTCTGACACCACCATGCACCAGCACCCGTACCGCCGGAGAGCGCACGCCCCGCCAGTCGATGGGTCATCTGCACGCACCAGGTGGAGGTAGATCACCCATCGACATTCCGGGACCTGGTCTCGAGACGCTCGCTGCGCTCGCTCCTCGACCACCGAGTCGGCCCGCCCGAGCGCACATCCCGCCCGTCGACCTGACCGTTTCACGCACCAGGTGCATGAAAGTCACAGGTCGAGGTCCCGAGACGCGCTGCGCCCGCTCCTCGAGGCCGGGTCAGCCGACCCAGGACCCCCGGCCGCCGCCGAACCAGTCGCGCCCGGTGAAGCCGCCCAGGCCCCCGCCCCCGCCGCCTCCGCCGCCCCCGGCGCCACCGCGCCCGCGGGAGTTCAGGTAGGAGCCGACGACCGCCGCGCCGAGGTCGTCGAGCTCGGGCGCGACGACCCGGCCCTCGACCCGCTGCGCCATCTGCTCGATGAACCGCGCGAGGCCGGGGTCCTCCCCCAGCCGGAAGAAGGTGGTCTGCGCGCCCAGCCGCCGCGCGTTGTCCAGCTCCTTCACCGCGTAGGCCACGGTCAGCGGGTGCGGCGGGTAGGAGAACCACACCTCCCCGTCGGGCTCGAGGTGGGAGGTCGGCTCGCCGTCGGTGACGATCAGCAGCACCGGCTGAGCGTTGGGGTGCTTGCGGAAGTGCCGGTTGGCCAGCAGCAGCGCGTGGTGCAGGTTGGTGCCCTTGTCCCACATCGCGTCGAGCGCGGTCAGCTGCTCGATCTCCATCACCTCGGCGTGCCGGCCGAACCCGATCAGCTGGAGCGCGTCGCCGCGGAAGCGGGAGCGGATCAGCGTGTGCAGCGCGAGCGCGGTGCGCTTCATCGGCACCCACCGGCCGTCCATCGCCATCGAGAAGGACGTGTCGACCAGCAGCGCCACGCAGGCCTGCGTACGGTCCTCGGTCTCGGACACCTCGATGTCCTCGAGCTCGATCGCGCGCCCGCCGACGGCGCCCCCCGTCGAGCCGCCCAGCGCCCCGCCGGCGCGGCGGCGTACGGAGTTGAGCACGGTCCGCGGGATGTCCCACGGCTCGGTGTCGCCGAACTCCCACCCCCGCGAGGACCCGGTCAGCTCACCGGCCCCGCCGGCCCTCCGGGTGTCGCGCTGCCCCTGCCGCCCGCTCATCCGCGTGGCCACGTCGCGCAGCAGCGCCTTGCCGAGCTGCCGCATCGCCTTCGGCGTCAGCCGCAGCTGCCCGTCCGAGCCGCGCTGCATCGTGCCGCTGTCGCGGAGAGCCTTCTCCAGCTCCTGCAGCGTCCGGGCGTCGACCGACGCCTGGTCGCCGAGCTGGCGGGCCAGCTTGTCGAGGTCGATGTCGTCCATCCGGGAGCCGGAGTACGACTGGGCGAGCTGGTCCGCGAGGTCGTCGAGGTCCGCGAGGTCCTGGAAGACGCCCGTGCCGTCGCCGAGCCCGAGCCCCTCCTCGCCGTCCATCCGCTCCGAGCCGCCCCAGTCCTCCCCGGGCCGCAGCCCGCGCAAATTGGCGTCGAGCTGGGACAGCGAGTCCATCAGCTCGGGCGAGCCGAAGGCCTGCTGGGCCAGCGCGTCGAGCTCGGCGCGCTGCTCGGGCGTCATCGAGTTGCGCATCCGCTGCGCGGCGGCCGCCCGCTGGGCCAGCGCGTCCAGCAGCTCGTCGATGTCCTGCGGGCCCTCAGGGAAGTACTCCCCGTGCTCGGCCATGAAGGCGTCGAAGTCCTCGGGCGTGTCCTCGCCCCGGGCATGCTTGGCCAGCAGCTCGTTGAGGTCGCCGAGCATCGCGTTGATCGCCGCGCGGTCCTCGTCGGTGGCGTTCTCGAGCGCCTGCTTCATGCCGGCGAAGCGCTGCTCGAGCAGCTCGCGGCCGAGCAGGTCCTTGATCTTCTCGAAGTCCGCGCGGGCCTCGCTGCTCTGCCAGTCGTAGGAGGACAGCTCGCTCACGGCGGCGGCCGGGCTGGCCGGCAGGTTCTCGAGCTGCATCTCGCGGAAGGCGCGGTCGCCGTCGTCCATCAGCGCGTCGCGGGCCAGCTGCTTGCGCTCCTCGAGCACCGCCTTGTCCAGCAGCTCCTTGACCTCGGCCAGGGTGCCGTCGAGGTGGTGCTTGTCCATCAGCTCGCGGCGCCGCTCGGCGACCCGGCGGGCGAGGTCGTCGAGGCCGGCCTGGTCCTGGCCGCCGCGGCGCAGGAACTCCCGCATCGCCCGCTCGGGGCTGTAGCCGGCCATCACGTCCTCGCCGATCGCGTCGAGAGCCTCGGAGAGGTCGACCGGCGGCGCCAGCGGGTCGCCGCCGTCGTAGCGCTTGAAGCGGGTGCGGTCCTTCACGGGGCGCTCCTGGTTGCGGTGGTCGGAACGGTGCGGGCGGGTCGGCTCAGCCGTACACCGTCTCCCGGCCGTCGGTGTCCTTGCCGACCTTGCGGGCGAGGTACAGCCCCTCGAGCGCAAGCTCGATCGCGCCGGCCCGCTGGCCGTCGTTGGCGGCGCCGAGCGCGTCGCAGACCTGGTCATAGAGGTCGGACTCCCCCAGCACCGGCAGCCCGGTGAGGAAGTCGCGGGCGGTGACCTGCTCGCCGGTGGTGACCATGGCGCCGTTCTCGATGGCGTCGGCCAGCAGCACGAGGTCGATCCCGCGCAGGTGGGCGCGCACCACCTCGGCGGTCGCGGTGCGCAGCAGGTGGGTCAGCACCTCCTGCTCGCGGCCCTCCTCGCCGGTCTCGAACTCGATCTTGCCGCCGAGGACCTCCACGGCGGTCTCGAGGTCGACCACCCGGGCGACGGCCTCGTCCTCGCCGTGGCGGGTGGCGCGGTGCAGCGCGGCGGCGGCGACCGTCTCGGCGCCGGCGATCGCGAACCGGGCCGAGACGCCGGAGCGCTGGTCGACCGCGGAGGAGTCACGCAGGTTGCGGGTGAAGCGCGCCAGCACCTCGACGAGGTGGTCCGGCACGTCGGCGACCAGGTGGGCCTCCTGGCGGATCACCCGGATCTCGGCGTCCAGCTCGCTCGGGTAGTGCGTGCGGATCTCGGCGCCGAAGCGGTCCTTGAGCGGGGTGATGATCCGGCCGCGGTTGGTGTAGTCCTCCGGGTTCGCGCTGGCCACGACGAGCACGTCGAGCGGCAGCCGCAGCACGTAGCCGCGGATCTGCACGTCGCGCTCCTCCATCACGTTGAGCATCGCCACCTGGATCCGCTCGGAGAGGTCAGGCAGCTCGTTGAGCGCCACGATCCCGCGGTGGCTGCGCGGCACGAGACCGAAGTGGATCGTCTCGGGGTCGCCCAGCGACCGGCCCTCGGCGACCTTCATCGGGTCGACGTCGCCGATCAGGTCGGCCACCGAGGTGTCCGGGGTCGCCAGCTTCTCGGCGTAGCGCTCGTCGCGGTGGCGCCACACGACCGGGAGCTCGTCGCCGAGCTCGGCGGCGCGGCGCTGCGAGGCGTGGATGATCGGGTCGTACGGGTGCTCACCCAGCTCGGAGCCCTCGATCACCGGGGTCCACTCGTCGAGCAGGCCGACCATCGTGCGCAGCAGGCGGGTCTTGCCCTGGCCGCGCTCGCCGAGCAGCACGATGTCGTGGCCCGCGATCAGCGCGCGCTCGAGCTGCGGGACCACGGTGTGCTCGAAGCCGTGCAGGCCCGGCCACGGGTCGCGGCCCTCGCGCAGGGCGTCCAGCAGGTTCTCGCGGATCTCGGTGCGCAGCGAGCGCAGCCGGTGCCCGGAGGCGCGCAGCTGGCCGACGGTACGGGCCTCGGGGGCCGGCGACGAGGAGGGGCCGGCGGTCGGGGTGGCAGTCACGAATTCCACGGTACGCCGGGCGGCCCACACCCTCGACGGCCCGTCCCCGCCTCCCGACCCCGCTGCGACCCCGCTCCGACCCCGCTCCGACCGCGCTCCGTCCGCGGACGGCCTGCCCGGCGTCGGCGGGGGCCAGTAGGGTCCGCAGCGGAGACGTTCGAGGGCGAGCGTCGGAAGGAGGGCGGTCGTGGCGCGCACGCTGCTGTCCGTGAACGACTCGGCCTGGCTGTTCGCCGAGACCCGTCGCACCCCGATGCAGGTCGGGATGCTCGCGACCTTCCGGGTGCCCGAGGGCGAGCCGACCTTCGTGGCCGACCTCGTCGCGCGATGGCGGGAGGCGCGGCAGTTCCAGCCTCCCTACAACTACCTCTTCCACCGGTTCCCGGTGCCCCGCTGGACCGAGCTCGAGAACGACCGGATCGACCTCGACTACCACCTGAGGCACTCCGCGCTGCCCTCGCCCGGCTCGCAGCGCGAGCTCGGCGTCCTGGTCTCGCGGCTGCACTCCTCCCGGATGGACCGGCGCTACCCGTTGTGGGAGTGCCACGTCATCGAGGGGTTGGAGGAGGACCGCTGGTCGCTGTACTTCAAGGCGCACCACTCCCAGATCGACGGCGTCGGCGGGGTACGCCTGCTGCGCCGGATGCTCTCGGTCGACCCCGAGCGCCGCGGCATGCTGCCCCCGTGGGCCGTCGGCACCCACAAACCCGACCAGTCCGGCCTGCCGCCACGCGAGAAGCCCGCCCGCGAGCTGGAGCGCGCCTCCGACGTCGCCGACCGCCACTCGTTGCTGGGCGGCCTCGCCACCGGGGTGGCCGACCGGGTGCGCGCGAGCGCGTCGGTCGGCGGCTCGCTGGCGCTGACCTACGCCGAGACGCTGACCGGCCTGCGCCGCGACCACGACCGCGCGGTGCCCTTCCGCGCCCCGCGCTCGATCCTCAACGAGCGCATCCACGCCCCCCGCCGCTTCGCCACCCAGCACTACTCGGTGGACCGGCTCAAGGCCGTCGCGGCGGCGGCCGAGGCGAGCCTCAACGACGTCTACCTCGCGCTGTGCGGCGGTGCGCTGCGCCGCTACCTGCTCGAGCTGGACGCGCTGCCCGCCGACGACCTCACCGCGAACGTGCCGGTGTCGGTGCGCCCGGAGGGCGGCGCCAGGGTCGGCAACGCGCTCACCTTCCTCTACGCCAGCCTCGGCACCACCGTGGAGGACCCGCTGGAGCGGGTGGCGCTGATCAGGGCCTCGACGCGGCTGGGCAAGACCCGCCTGCCGGACGTGGACGGCGCGGCGATGGACGCCTACACCGTGGCACTGATGGCGCCGTTCCTGTCCGTGGCGCTGCTCGGCGTGGGCGGTCACGGCCGCCCGGCCGCCAACGTCGTGGTCTCCAACGTGCCCGGACCGGCCGAGACCCGCTACCTCGACGGTTCGACGGTGGAGGAGATCTACCCGGTCAGCCTGCTCTTCAACGGCCAGGCCCTCAACATCACCGGCGTCAGCTACGACGGCTCCTTCAACATCGGCTTCACCGGGTGTCGCGACTCCGTGCCGAGCCTCCAGCGCATCGCGGTCTACTCCGGCGAGGAGCTGGAGCGCCTCGAGCAGGCCCTCGGCCTGTGAGCACCCTGGCCGCCCTGCTGGGCGGTGCGGCCCTGCTGCTCGCGGCGGGGCTGGTGGCGACCGCGCTGGTGCTGCGCCGCGAGCAGCGCGCCCACGCCGCCACCCGGGCCCGCGCGGACCTGCTCGCGGCCGACCTGGACGCCGCGCTGCGCCCGCCCTCGCCGGGCACCGGGGTGGAGCGCGCGGTGCGCCGCGTGGTGCGCTCCGCCGCCCAGCTGCGCCGCGAGGGCGTCGGCGGCCTGCTCCAGTCGTCCCTCGACGACCTGCAGACCTGGGCCACCGACGGTCGCTCGCAGGTCGCCACCATGGCCGCGGCCGACGGCACGGTGACCCTGTTCTTCTCCGACATCGAGAGCTCCACCCGGCTCAACGCCCGCCTCGGCGACGAGGCCTTCGTCAAGGTCCTCGCCGCCCACGACGCGCTGGTCCGCTCCCGCGTCGAGAAGCACCGCGGCCAGGTCGTCAAGACCGCCGGCGACGGGTTCATGGTGGCCTTCCGCGACGCCGAGGCGGCGTGCCGCGCCGCGCTCAGCATCCAGCGGCGGCTGGCCTCCGGGCGCGACCATCGGCTGCGCAAGCAGGGCGTCGCCGTCCGGATCGGGGTGCACACCGGGACCGCGGTCAGCCGCGACGGCGACTACTTCGGTCGTAACGTCGCGATCGCGGCGCGCCTGGCCGACCTGGCCGACGGCGGTCAGGTGCTGGCCTCCCGGGCGGTGGCCGACGCGCTCGACGAGGACGCGGTCGTCGGCCTCGAGCCGTCGGGCGAGACCGTGCTGCGGGGCCTGCCGGGCACCCACGAGGTCTTCCGGGTCGGCTCCCTCCCGGGCACCGGCCCGCGCTAGTCGCGCTGGCGGAGCAGCAGCGCGACGGCCTGCGTACGACGGGAGACACCGAGCTTGGAGAGCATCCCGGTCACGTGGTTCTTCACCGTCTTCTCGCTGATCTGGAGCTCGCCGGCGATGCGTCGGTTGCTCAGGCCCTCGGCCATCAGGTCGAGCACCGCCCGCTCCCGCGGGGTCAGGCGCCACAGGGCGGGGCGGGCGCCGGCGACGATCCCGACGGAGTCGGCCGAGGCCACGACCCCGGCGGGCGGGGTGCCCTCCGGACCGGGCCCGCGCGGGCGTACCGGGGGCAGCGGGAGGGTGCCGCCGGCCGCGACCTGACGCATCCCGGCGAGGATCCGCTCCCCGCCGGCGCCCTTCAGCAGCACGCCCGAGGCCCCGGCGGCGAGCACCCCGGCGACCGCCAGCTCGTCGTCGAAGGCGGTGAGCACCACGACCGCCGTGCCCTGGGCCAGCGCGGCGCGGCACACCTCGGCGCCGTCGCCGTCCGGCAGCCGGACGTCGACCACGGCGAGGTCCGGCACGACCCGGCGCAGCTCCCGCATCGCTCCGGCGACGTCCCCGGCCTCGCCGGCCACCTCGAGGTCCGGCTCGGCGGCCAGCAGCGACCGCAGCCCCCGCAGCACCAGCTCGTGGTCGTCGACCAGCAGCACCCGCACGACCCGCGCCGGGGCCTCGGGCTGGACGGGGTCCTGGGTCAGGGCTGCCATCACGCCAGTTTCAACGACCCGGTCACCACCGGCCAGAGGCGTACGTCGCCGGGCCCGAGTGACCTACGTCCCGGGCGCGCCCGGGTCCCGCGTCGACCGCTCCCGCTCGGCGCGGTCGGCCTCCACGGCACGCGCCTGCTCCTCGGCGACCTCGACGCCCTCCTCGCTCGGGGCGGTGACCAGCTCGAACCCGCCGTCGTGGCGGTCCGCGCCGCTGGTCACGGCGACCTCGACCAGCGCCACGGCGGCCCGCTCGCGCACGATGATCGGGTCGTGGCGCAGGTCGCGGTAGAGCGAGAGGCACAGCGCGAGGATCACCAGCACGAACGGCACCGAGGCCACCACGGTCACCCGCTGCAGCCCGCTGAGGGCGTCGTTGCCGCCGACGGCGAGCATGATCGCGGCCACCGCACCGGTCAGGGTGCCCCAGAAGACGACCGTGCGCTTGCTGGGCTCGATCCGGCCCTTCTCCGAGAGGGTACCCATCACCAGCGAGGCGGCGTCGGCGCCAGAGACGAAGAAGACCGCCACCAGGACCATCACGACCACGGTGGAGATCGACGCCAGCGGGTAGTCGCCGAGCATCGCGAAGAGCGCGGTGTCGACGTTGACCACCCCGTCGGGGGCGAGGTCCCCGCCGGAGCGCTGCTGGTCGATCGCCGCGCCGCCGAAGACCGCGAACCAGACCAGGCTGACCAGGGTCGGCACCAGCAGCACCCCGGTCACGAACTGACGGATCGTGCGACCACGGCTGATCCGGGCGATGAACATGCCGACGAACGGGGTCCAGGAGACCCACCAGGCCCAGTAGAAGACGGTCCAGTCACCCAGCCAGGCGTTCATGTCGGCGTCGCCGGTGGCCGCGGTCCGCGAGGCCATCTCGCCCATCTGACCCAGGTAGTCGGCCAGCGTGGTCGGCAGCAGGTTCAGGATCAGCAGGGTCGGGCCGACCACGAAGACGAAGACCGCCAGCGTCAGCGCGAGCACCATGTTGCCGTTGGAGAGGTACTGGATGCCCTTCTCGACCCCGGAGACGGCCGAGGCGATGAAGGCGACGGTGAGCACCGCGATGATCCCGACCAGGACCGGGGTGCCGACGTCGCCGACCCACCCGTTGAAGCGCAGCCCGCCGGCGATCTGCAGGGCACCGAGCCCGAGCGAGGCGGCCGAGCCGAAGAGCGTGGCGAAGATGGCCAGGATGTCGACCACGCGGCCGAACGCACCCTCGGAGTGCCGGCCGAGCAGGGGCCAGAAGGCGGCCGAGATCGTCTGCGAACGGCCGGCGCGGTAGCTGCCGTAGGCGATCGCGATGCCGACCACGGCGTAGATGGCCCAGGGGTGCAGACCCCAGTGGAACATCGTGGTGGCCATGGCCACCTCGATCGCCTCGTCGGAGCCGCCCTGGACCGTCCCTGGCGGCGGGGAGGTGAAGTGCGACAGCGGCTCGGCGGCGCCGTAGAACATCAGGCCGATCCCCATGCCCGCGCTGAACATCATCGCGATCCAGGAGACGGTCTTGAACTCCGGCTGCTCCCCGTCGTGGCCGAGCGGGATCTTGCCGTAGCGGCTGGCGGCCAGCCAGAGCACGTAGACGACGAAGAACGACGAGACGAGCACGAAGAACCAGCCGCCGTTGGTGACCACGGCGTCCTGCGCGGTCGTCGAGGCCGAGGCGAGGTTCTCGGTGCTGACGATCCCCCAGACCACGAAGCCGATCGCGATCACACCGGTGACGGCGAAGACCACCAGGTCGACGTCGTCGCGCCAGCGCGGGGAGAGGGGACGGTCGGCCGCGCCGG
>JBBSKO010000083.1:0-8763 GCA_038256225.1 Propionibacteriales bacterium
CGCTCTCGCCCTTTTCATGGTGGGTTTCGGCATTTTCTCCCTCGTCATGGTTCTGACATGGAGACTCCTCGGCTGACGGCCTCCGACGCGGTAACAGAATTCTGCCTGTCAACGAGGAACCCGGTGAGTCGCTGCGTTCGCCCGGGGGCTGTGATCACTGGATGGCCCGTTTGGTCCCCGGGAGACCGGGGCCGTGCGGGGCCACACGACCCCCGTCGGGGCGGACCGCCACCCAGCGCGAGGGCCGCATCCACACCGCGTCGGGCAGCCCGCCGGCCGGGCCGACGCTCGCGGGCAGGTCCGGGCGGGAGGCGTACCCCGCCCAGCCGACCCACCGGGCGTCGGGCGGCCCCTCGGCCAGCGCGGCCTCCAGCGCGGTGAACGGGTCGTCGCCGACGACCTCGGCGCGGCCGTGCGCGTGCCGGGTGACGGTCCTGGTCGCGGCGTCGTAGGTCAGCGAGGGGTCCGCCTCGTCGAGCAGCCCCAGCCACGGACCGTCGGTCCACGGCCCGTCCAGCCAGGCGCTGCGCGGGTGGTCACCGACGGCGGCGAGCGCCTCGGCCGGGCTCACCGGAGCCCCAGGAAGCCGGCGACGAGCGCGGCGCCGTGCTCGGTGAGCACCGACTCCGGGTGGAACTGCACGCCCACCTGCGGGAGGTCGACGTGCGCGACGCCCATGGTCAGGCCGGTCCGCTCGTCGACCGCGGTGCGGCGCAGGCAGGACGGCAGCTCCACCGCGGCCAGCGAGTGGTAGCGGACCGCGTCGAAGCCGTCGGGCACGCCGGCGAACACGCCCGTGCCGTCGTGGCGGACCGTGGCCAGCACGCCGTGACCGGGCGGGACGCGGTCGACCCGGCCGCCGTACGTCGTGACCAGTCCCTGCATCCCCAGGCAGACCCCCAGGACGGGGGTACGGGTCGTGGCCGCCCCGCGCAGCACGGCCGCGCCGACCGCGAAGTCGGCCGGCACGTCGGGGTGCCCGGGGCCCGGCGACAGCACGACGTGGGAGTGCGCGAGCACCGTGGCGGCGTCGGTCTCGTCGTGCTGGACCACCGTCGGCAGCACGCCGGTGACCGCGGCGACCAGGTGCACCAGGCTGTGCGTGTAGGAGTCGTGGTGGTCGACGACCACCACGTCGGGCACGGTGCGTCCGGGGGGCGCCGGGGCCGGGTCGGGCACGTCAGTCCCCGAGCACCGGCTCCAGCAGGTCGACGACCAGGCCGTGCACGAGGTCGTAGCCGTGCTCGGTGAGGATCGACTCGGCGTGGAACTGGATGCCGCGGTAGTGCGGGCCGCGCAGCGCGTCGACGTCGCCGGTGGCCGGGTCGGCGTCGACCTCCACGCCCGCGGGCAGCACGGTCGAGGCGTCGGGCCGCCCGACGAAGGTGTTGTAGAACCCCACCCGCTCGCGCCGGCCGCCGACCGTGACCGGCGACTGGATGCCCTGGAAGACGATGTCCTTGTAGGCCAGCGGGACGCCGATCTCGTGGCACAGCGCCTGGTGGCCCAGGCAGATCGCCAGGAACGGCTTCTGCTGCGCCAGCAGCGCGGTCACGGCGGCCCGCAGCCGCACCATCTTGGGGTCGTCGTCGTCACGCGGGTCGCCCGGGCCGGGCCCCACCACGACCAGGTCGTGGGCGTCGAAGAACCCGTCGTACGCCCCGGGGTCGGCCGGCAGGTCCTCGTGCCGGACCACCTCGCTGACCAGCCCCATCACCGCGAGCAGGTGGCGGAGCATGTTGACGAAGTCGTCCTCGCCGTCCAGGACGACCACCCGCCGCCCGGCCAGGCGCGGGTCGGGCGCGGCGTCGTCCTGGTCGGTCAGCCAGAAGCCCGAGAGCCGGCGGTTGCGGGCGTTCAGGGCCAGCAGGACGTCCTCGTCGGCGACCAGCTCGGCGACATCGACCTGGGGCGTCGGCGCCGGGGGCACCAGGCCGAAGGCCGACAGGATCCCGCCGGCCTTGGCGTGGGTCTCGGCCACCTCGTGGTGGGCGTCCGAGTCCCGCACCAGGGTGGCCCCGGCGGTGACGGTGAGGTTGCCCTCGAGGTCGACGTCGGCGGTGCGGATCACGATCGGGCTGTCCATCACCGGCCCGCCGGAGGAGTCGCGGCCCAGGACGGCCAGGGCCGCGCCGTAGTACCCGCGCCCGGAGGTCTCGTACTTGCTGATCAGCCGGCAGGCGTTCTCGACCGGCGACCCGGTCACCGTGGCGGCGTACATCGTGTCGCGCAGGATCTCGCGGGGGTCGCGGGCGCTCCGGCCGGCGAGGAGGTACTCGGTGTGGACCAGGCGGCTCATCGGCTTGAGGAACGGCCCCAGGACCTGCCCGCCCTCCGAGCAGAGGTCGCACATCATCTTCAGCTCCTCGTCGACCACCATGAAGAGCTCGTAGACCTCCTTCTCGTCGCGCAGGAAGTCCAGCAGCCCGGTCTTGAGGTCGGCCTGGGCGGCGGCGTCGGAGTCGCGGGGGATCCGGAAGGTGCCGCTGATCGGGTTCATCCGCACGTCTCCGTCGTGCACGCTGACGTGCCGCTCGGGCGTGGCGCCGATCAGGTAGCGGTCGCCGGTGAAGAAGCAGAACGTCCAGTACGTCCCCCGCTCGCGCTCGAGCAGCCGCTTGAACACGGCCAGCGCGCGGGCCGGGCCCCAGTCCTCGACCTGCGCGCGGTAGTGCCGGCCGACGACCAGGTTGGCGCCCTCGCCCTGGCCGATCTCCTCGTCGATGATCGTGCGGACCAGGCCGGCGTAGGTCTCGTCGTCGGTCTCGAACCCGCCACGGTCGGTGAAGGTGAGCCCGACGTCGTCGATCGCGGCCACCACCTCGGCGACCGAGAACTCCTGCTCGGTCTCGACGTCGACCACCACCAGGGGCGCGCCGTCGTCGTGGGCCTCGAAACCGCGCTCGGCGACCTGGCGGAACGGCACCGCCAGCAGCCGGTCGGCGGTGCGCCCGGGGGCGGGCGGGCCGTCCTCGAGCGGGATGTCGAGCAGGGAGGCCACGACCGAGCGGCGCCCCCCGACCAGCCCGACGGTGTCGCGGTCGCCGGCCCGGGTCGAGCGCCGGATGATCGCCCACGCCTCGTGCCCCTGCAACGCCTCGATCGCGGCACGGGCGTCGGTCGGGTCAGGCATGGGGTCAGCCTAGGGCTGGGAGCCGGGTGGGGTCCCGGCCGGTGCGATGATCGGCCGCGAGATGAGTGACGAGATCGGGGCGCCGCGACGCGCCGGGCGCACGGAGTGGCTCGGGCTGGCGGTCCTCGCGCTGCCCACGATCATCATCGCCCTCGACATCACCGTGCTGCACCTGGCGGCGCCGGTCCTGGCCCGCGACCTCGACCCGTCACCCACGCAGCTGCTGTGGATCGTCGACGTCTACGGGTTCCTGATCGCCGGCTTCCTGCTCACGATGGGGACCCTCGGCGACCGGACCGGCCGGCGTCGGCTGCTGCTCATCGGCGCGGCGGTGTTCGGCGTCGTGTCGGTGGGGGCCGCGTTCGCCCCCACCCCGGAGCTGCTGATCGCGGCGCGCGCGCTGCTCGGGGTGGCCGGGGCGACGCTGATGCCCTCCACGCTCTCGCTGATCCGCACGATGTTCGAGGACCCCCGCGAGCGCACCACCGCGATCGCGGTGTGGATGGGCAGCCTCGGCGTCGGGAGCGCGATCGGGCCGCTGGTCGGCGGCGTGCTGCTCGAGCACTTCTGGTGGGGCTCGGTCTTCCTGATGGGCGTGCCGGTGATGGTGCTGCTGCTGCTGGTCGGGCCGTTCCTCCTGCCCGAGCACACCGCCGTGGACCCCGACCCGGTCGACCCGGCCAGCGTGGTGCTCTCGCTGGGCGCCGTGGTCCCGGTGGTGTGGGCGGTCAAGGAGACCGCCGCCGACGGCCCGTCGCGCGCCGCGGCCATCGCCCTGGTCGTCGGCGTCGTCGCCGGGGTCGTCTTCGTGCGCCGCCAGCGCGGCCTGCGCACGCCGGTGCTCGACGTCGCGATGGTGTCGGAGCCGGCCTTCGCCCGGGCCGTGGTGACCCACCTGGGGGCACTGTTCTGCTTCGCCGGGCTGCAGTACCTCCTGCTGCAGCTGCTGCAGAACGGGTACGGCCTCGGGGTGCTCGACGCGGGTCTGGCCACGCTGCCGGCGGTGGCGATGGGCCTGGTCGGCTCGGTCGTCGCGCCGTGGTCCGTACGCCGCGCCCAGCCGGCCACCGTCGTCGCCGCCGGGCTCGCGGTCGGGCTCGTCGGCTTCGGGGTGGTCGCCGCCACCGCCCGCGGCGGCGAGGTCGCGCCGCTGGTCGCGGGCTTCGCGCTGGCCTCCTTCTCGGTCAGCGTGGTCACCGCGCTCTGCACCGACCGGATGGTCGGCTCGGCGTCCCCCGAACGGGCCGGCAGCGCCTCGGGCGTCTCGGAGACCGCCGCCGAGCTCGGCATCGCCCTCGGCGTCGCGCTGCTGGGGAGCCTGGCCACGGCCGTCCGCCGCGCGGACGCCTCGCCGGCGGGCTACGCCGACGGCGTGGTCGGTGCCGCGCTCGCCTCGATGGTCGTGGTGGCCCTGCTGCTGGTGCTCGCGCTCGTGGGGCGCGGCCCGGGCCGGGTCAGCCGACCGTCGTCAGCAGCTGCGTCGCCCGGGTCAGCACGACGTACAGCGTGGCCCGGCCGGTGACGGACTCGTCCTCGATCTCCTGGGGGCGCAGGACCACGATGCCGTCGAACTCCAGGCCCTTGGTGTCGAGACCGGTCAGCACCACGACCCGGTCCTCGCCCGAGGGTGCGACCGAGGAGTCCACGGCGGCGCGGGCACCGCGGGCGTCCTCGGCCCGCTCGTCCCACGACGCCAGCCAGGCGTTGACCTCGGACCGGCGGGCGGCCGGGACCACGACCCCGACGGTGCCCCCGACCTGCTCGGCCAGGGACGCGACCTCGCGCCGCGCGACCTGCTCCAGCTCCTCGTCGGCCGCGACGACCTCGCGCGGGCCGACACCGGTCGAGCGCACGGCCGTGGGCAGGTCGGCGTCCAGGCCGACCCGCTGGGCGTAGGCCGCCGCGTAGGCGTAGATCTCGGCCGAGTTGCGGTAGTTCGTCGAGAGGTGGAAAGCGTGCACCGCCTTGCGCTCCAGCGCCGCCCGGCGCGCCTCGTCGGCCTCGGCCGGGACCGGCCAGGAGGACTGGGCGGGGTCCCCGACGATCGTCCAGGACGCCGTACGCCCCCGCCGCCCGACCATCCGCCACTGCATCGGGGTCAGGTCCTGCGCCTCGTCGATGAGGACGTGGGCGTACCCGTCGTCCTCGATGCTGGCCGTCGGCGCCGACCACGCCCGTCCCGAGGGGGCGTACTCCCGGTCCGCGGCGGTGGTCAGCTCCTGCAGGTCGACGCGGCCCTCGAGCGCCTGGTCGACCGCGCGCATCGGGTCCTCACGGTCCGGCGCCAGCGCCGGCACGTCACCGAGGGCGTAGCGCAGCTCGTCGAGCAGGGCCACGTCCTGCACCGACAGGGCGCCCTTGGCTGCGGTGGCCACGGTCGCGACGGGGTGGTCGCCCCACGACTTGGTGAGCAGCCGCTGCTCGTCGTCCTCGAGCAGACCGCGCCCGACCCGGGCCAGCAGCTCGGGGTCGCGCAGCCAGCCGAGCACGTCCACGGCGTGCAGCGGCGGCCACCAGCCGACGGCGAAGTCCACGAAGTCCGGCAGCGAGAGCAGGTCGTCGTCGAAGGCCTCCCGCCCGCGCTCGCGACCACGGTCGCTGCGCACCTGGCGCCACAGGGCGTCGAGCAGCGCGGGCGCGACCCGGTCGACCTGGCGGTTGCGGTAGCCCTGGCCCATCAGCTGGCGGCGCACGCGGGTCAGCTGCTGCGGCCCGAGCTCGAGGACGTCGTCGCGCCAGAACGTGCGGAAGGTCTCGCGCGCCCCGGGCACCGGCTCGCGCGCCAGCCGTCGCAGCAGCTCGGCCATCCGCGCGGAGCCCTTGACGTCGGCCACGGCCGGCAGGTCGTGCCGCGAGGCGACGACGCCCTCGACGACCTCGCCGAGCGAGCGCAGCGCGACCGCGGTCTCCCCGAGGCTGGGCAGCACCCGCTCGATGTAGCGCATGAAGACGCCGCTGGGCCCGATCACCAGCACGCCGCCGGTCTCGTAGCGCCGCCGGTCGGAGTAGAGCAGGTACGCCGCGCGGTGCAGCGCGACCACGGTCTTGCCGGTGCCCGGTCCGCCCGAGATGGTCACCACCCCGCGGCTGGGTGCCCGGATCGCCTCGTCCTGCTCGGCCTGGATCGTGGCCACGATCGAGTGCATCGTGCGGTCCCGGGCGCGGGAGAGCTGCGCCATCAGCGCGCCCTCGCCCACGACCGGGAGCTCGACGCCCTCGGCCTCGAGCCGGGCCGCGGCCTCGGTGTCGAGCAGCTCGTCCTCCACGCCGACCACGGTCCGTCCGGCCGAGCGCAGCACCCGGCGACGCACGACGCCGGACGGCGTGGCGGCCGTGGCCTGGTAGAACACCGCGGCCGCGGGGGCGCGCCAGTCGACGAGCAGCGACTCGCGATCCGCGTCGCGCAGCCCGAGCCGGCCGATGTAGCGGGGCTCGGGGTCGGTGGCCGGGTCGAGGTCGAGCCGGCCGAAGACCAGCCCCTCGCGGGCCGCGTCGAGCTGGGCGATCCGCCTGGCGGCCTGGAAGACCATGGCGTCGCGCTCGACCAGTCCGCCCTCGTGACCCATCCGGCCACGCTCGTGACCCTCCCGGGCCAGCCGCCGGGCGGCCACCCCGGCCTCGTCGAGGCGCAGGTAGACCCGGTCGACGACGGCCTGCTCGTGAGCGACCTCGCGCTCCACCAGCTCCTCGGACACGGACACTCCCCCCAAGAACGCGGGCCGGACGACCGCGAGCGGCACGGTGGGGCCGCTCTCGCGGTCGCCCATCATACGGCCGCCGCCGCACCGCCCTGCCGCCCGCACCCCCAGCCCCGTACGCCCATCCGTGAGCCCGTCCGCTCCGAACACCTCCCATGACATCCCGCTCCGCCTACGCCGCCTTCGGCGTCCTGGCCACCCTCGTCGGGATGGGCGCCGGTCACCTCGTGGCTGCCTTCACCTCCCCCGCCTCCTCCCCCGTCCTCGCCGTCGGCTCCGCCGTCATCGACCGCACCCCCGTGCCGCTGGCCCAGTGGGCGATCCGCACCTTCGGCACCGCCGACAAGGCGATCCTGATCGGGTCGGTGATCCTGGGCGTGCTGCTCCTCGCCGGCCTGGCCGGGGTGCTCGCCCGCCGCCGGTTCGCCGTCGGCGCGGCCGTCCTGGTCGTGCTCGTCGCGGTCGCGGCCGCCGCGGCCCTGACCAACGCCGGCGCCGGCGCCCTCGACGCCGTGCCCGCCGTGGCCACCGCCGTCGCCGGCGTGGCCGCCCTGGCGCTGCTCGACCGCCTCGCGCGCCGCGTCCGCCCGGCCACGACCACCGACGGGGCCACGACCGCCTCCTCGGGCGTCGGCCGCCGCGGCGTGCTGCTCGGCGCCGGGTCGATGGTCGTCCTGGCCGCCGCCCTCGCGGGCGCCGGGCACCTGGTCGGCCGGCTGCGCTCGGCCCCGGCCGACGTCACGCTGCCCGCGGCTGCCCAGCCGCTCCCGGCCCTGCCGGCCGGCCTGGAGGAGACCTACCCCGACATCACCCCGCTCCAGGTGCCCAACGAGGACTTCTACCGCGTCGACACACGCCTCGACGTCCCCATCGTCGACGTCGACGACTGGACCCTGACCATCGACGGCGACGTGGACCAGGAGGTCGTGCTGACCTTCGACGACATCGCCGCGATGGAGCTGATCGAGCGCGACATCACCCTGACCTGCGTCTCCAACAGCGTCGGGGGCGAGTTCGTCGGCGGCGCACGCTGGCTCGGGGTGCCCCTGATGACCCTGCTCGAGATGGCCGGGATCGAGAACACCGGCGCCGACCAGATCTTCTCCACCGACGTCGACGGGATGACGATCTCGACCCCGTTCGAGCTGGCCACCGACGGCCGCGACGCGATGCTGGCGATCGGGATGAACGGCGAGGCGCTGCCGCGCGAGCACGGCTTCCCGGCCCGGATGGTGATCCCCGGCCTGTACGGCTTCATCAGCGCCACCAAGTGGATCGAGCGGATCACGCTGACCACCTACGCCGAGCAGGAGTCGTACTGGACCGAGCGCGACTGGGACACCGACGCCCCGATCAAGATCTCCGCCCGGATCGACACGCCCCAGGGCCTGCCGGAGGAGCTCGCCGCCGGCGAGGTGATCGTCGGCGGCGTCGCCTGGGCCCAGACCCAGGGCGGCGTGGCGAAGATGGAGGTCTCCATCGACGACGGTGACTGGCAGGAGGCCGAGCTCGGGCCGGACGTCAACAACGACTACTGGCGCCAGTGGTTCTTCCGCTGGGACGCCACCCCGGGCATCCACTCGGTGGCCGCGAGGGTCACCGACGGTGACGGCGACGTGCAGACCACCGAGCGCGCCGCCCCGTTCCCCGGCGGCTCGAGCGGCATCCAGACCCTCCAGGTCTCCGTCTCCGACTGACCCGCCGGCGACGGGGGCCGGCGCTCGGAAAAAAGTCGCACCCACCCCCGGATCCGACCAATCCGTCCCACCCCCCGCACCGAACTACATCCGACATCAGCGAGAACACCCCGTAGGAAAGGCATCCCCCATGAAGACCACGAACATCCGCCGCAACGCCGGCCTCGCGGCCTCCGCCATCGCCCTCTCGGTCACCCTCGCCGCCTGCGGTGACGACGCCACCGAGACCGAGGCC
>JBBSKO010000084.1:0-8682 GCA_038256225.1 Propionibacteriales bacterium
CTGTCGTGGAGCACGAACGGCTCCTCCGCCGCGACCACCGAGGACCACGGGGTGCCGATGTCGACCAGGTCCACCCCGGCCTCGCCCATCGCCCACGCGGCGCAGGCCACCAGCGCCTCGCCGTGCAGCAGCGCGAACGGCAGCGAGCCGCGACCCTGCTCGGCCACCGTCCCGAGCGAGGCCGGAGGCGCCCCGTCGTCGTCGGCGTCGTCGATCAGCAGGTAGGTGCTCACCCGCCGCAGCGTACGGGCCGCCGGGCACGCCCGGACGCGACGCGGCCCCCGGGACCGTGGTGGTCGCGGGGGCCGTCGTCGTGGAGCGGGTGGTGCGGGTGCCGATCAGCCGGCGAGGACCTCGTCGAGGATCGACTCGGCCTTGTCCTCGTTGGTGGACTCGGCCAGCGCGAGCTCGGAGACGAGGATCTGACGGGCCTTGGCCAGCATCCGCTTCTCCCCGGCCGACAGGCCGCGGTCGCGCTCACGACGCCACAGGTCGCGGACGACCTCGGAGACCTTCATGACGTCGCCGCTGTGCAGCTTCTCAAGGTTCGCCTTGTAGCGGCGCGACCAGTTGGTCGGCTCCTCCACGTGCTCGGCACGGAGCACGTCGAAGACCCGGTCCAGGCCCTCCTTGTCGACCACGTCGCGCACGCCGACGAGGTCGAGGTTGCAGGACGGGACGCGGACCACGAGGTCCTGCTGGGCGGCGATGCGGAGAACCAGGTACTCGCGGTCCTCGCCCTTGATCGTGCGGGTCTCGATGTCCTCGATGACCGCTGCGCCGTGGTTCGGGTAGACGACCGTTTCGCCGACGGTGAATGCCATATGTGATGTACCCCTTCCTAGGGACTCCTACTTTACCACGACCTTCGGCCCTTGAACGCCGCGTTTGCGCAGGTCAGAGGCTCGGCCGGGCTTGACACCACGAGAATTGTGTGGTGCCGGGATGGTCCTGGGACCCCGCGCACCATGCTCCTCCGGACCCCCTCGGGACCCCGTCGTCGCAGGTCGGCGCGCCCGGGACGCACCGGATCGGGGTGAGGTGGCCCACACCTGCGCGCGCTCGGCGATACTGCGCCCATGCGGAGGAAGCAGCGGCGCGAGGCCGCCCAGGCAACGGCGCCCGCAGCGCCCGTACGACCCAGCGGCCCGCCGGTCCGCCCGACCACGGAGACCCCGGGCGGCCCCGGCGGCGGGAGCACGGCGCTGGCCGAGCGACCCGCGCCGGCGTCGGCGCCGGTGGACGGGACCGCGGCGCCGACGTCGGACGGGGGCCGGTTCGCGGGCGTACGCCGGTGGTGGCTGCTGCTCCTGCTCCGCGCGGCCCACCCGCGCCAGGCCCTGCTCACCTCCGCCGCCCTCGGCGCCGGCGCACTGCTGCTCGGTCGCGACACCCAGGAGGCCGCCGTCGTCGCGGCGACCGTGCTCGTCGGCCAGGCCGTCGCCGGGTGGCACCACGACCTCGTCGACCGCGACCGCGACCGCCGCCACCACGCCGGTCGCAAGCCGCTGACCGGGCCCGACCTGGACCCGGGCACGGTGTGGTTCTCGATCGCCTGCGGCGTGCTGCTCGTCGTGCCGCTGGCGATCAGCACCGGCGTGGTCGCCGGGCTGACGTACCTCGCGGCCCTGCTGGTGACCCTGCTCGGCAACCTGGTCCTGCGCCGCGGCGTCCTGTCGTGGGTGCCCTGGGCGGTGTCCTTCGGGCTCTACCCGGCCTACCTGACCTACGGCGGCTGGGGCGGCGACCACGTCGGCTCGCCCCCCTCGGTCCTGGTCACGGTGCTCGCCGCCCTGCTCGGCGTCGCGGTCCACCTGGCCCGCTCCGCCCCCGGCCTCGTGGTCGATCACGAGGAGGGCTGGCGCACGCTGCCGGTCCGCGTCGCCCTCAGGATCGGCGCCAGCCGCGTCCTGCTCGTCGGCGGGCTGCTCGCACTCGTCCTGGCCGCGGCGCTCGTCGTCCTCGGCCTGGGCGACGGCTTCACCGCCTGACCCGCCTGACCCGTGCCCGCCCGGGAGCAGCCGTCGGGGTGCGGCGCCCGGACGCTAGGCTGGGCCCTGCCGACCCCGGTCGGTCCACGACCTCCCGCAGACCGAGAAGAGCCAGCTGACATGACTCGCCGATCTCCCCTCGCCCGCCGCCTCGTCCCGGCGGCGGCGCTGCTCGTGATCGGCGCCCCGGCGCTGGCCTCGTGCGGCTTCGACTACCAGACCAACCAGGTCAACACGATCTCGCACGACGTGGGTGAGCGCGGCGGGACGCTCGACGCGATCGGCGTCGTGCTGGTCTCCGCACAGCCCGGCTCCGGCACGCTGGTGACCACCTTCGTCAACCAGAGCGCGGAGGCGGCCGCGACGGTCGAGTCGCTGGCGGGCACGGGTGAGCCCGTCGTCGACGCCCCGTCCTTCGAGCCGATCGAGGTGGCCCCGCTGGACCGGGTCACCACCACCGACCAGGAGGGCGTCGGCGCCGGCGGCATCCCCGTCGAGGGCGACTTCGTCCCGGGCGACTTCGCGCCGATCGAGTACACCCTGGACGACGGCACCACCATCGACCTCAACGTCCCGGTCGTTCCCGGCTGCCGCCAGTGGGAGGGGGTCGACTCCTCCGCCGACACCGACTCGATCCAGCCGGAGGCCGCCGCCCCCGAGGTCGATCAGGCCGGGGGCGAGGACGCGTTCGGAGAGCCGGGCGAGGAGTTCCCCGTGGAGACCAATGCATGGAGCTGTGACTTCCCCGAGCCGTTCCACCACTGAGAGGCCCCCGATGACCCACACCCTGGTCCTGCTCCGCCACGGCGAGAGCGAGTGGAACGCCACGAACCTCTTCACCGGCTGGGTCGACGTGCCGCTGACCGAGAAGGGCCGCGGCGAGGCCACGGCCGGCGGGCAGCTGCTGCGGGAGGCCGGCGTCCTGCCTGACGTCGTGCACACCTCGCTGCTGCGCCGTGCGATCAGCACCGCACACCTCGCGCTCGACGAGGCCGACCGGCACTGGATCCCCGTACGCCGGTCCTGGCGGCTCAACGAGCGCCACTACGGCGCGCTGCAGGGCAAGGACAAGAAGCAGACCCTGGCCGAGTACGGCGAGGAGCAGTTCATGCTGTGGCGCCGGTCCTTCGACACCCCGCCGCCCGAGCAGGACCCCACCGACGAGTACTCCCAGGCCGGGCTGCCGCAGTACGCCGACCTCGGCGACGACATGCCGCACACCGAGTGCCTGGCCGACGTGATCGTCCGGTTCCTGCCGTACTGGGAGTCCGCGGTCGTGCCCGACCTGCGCGCGGGCAAGGTGGTGCTCGTCGCCGCGCACGGCAACAGCCTGCGCGCGCTGGTCAAGCACCTCGACGGCATCGGCGACGACGACATCGCGGGGCTCAACATCCCCACCGGCCAGCCGTTGGTCTACCGCCTCGACGACGACCTGCGCCCGACCGTGCCCGGCGGGGAGTACCTCGACCCGGAGGCCGCCGAGGCTGCCGCCGCCGCGGTCGCCAGCCAGGGTCGCTGACCCCGTTCACGCTGCGGGCGTACGCCGGCCGGGTCCCCGGCCGGCTGCGGCTCAGGCGCCGGTGGAGGCGCGGGGGTACTCGCCGGTGACGACGAAGACCACGCGGTGGGCCACCGACACGGCGTGGTCGGCGATCCGCTCGTAGTAGCGGCCGAGCAGCGCCAGGTCGACCGCGGCCTCGACACCGTGGGCCCAGTCGGCGGAGAGCAGCTCGGTGAAGCTCTGCCGGCGCAGCTGGTCCATGATCTCGTCGTCACGACCGAGCTCGATCGCGGCCTCGACGTCGCGGTCCACGATGATCTTGGCGACGCGGGAGACCATGTCCTCGGCCGTCATGGCCATCTTGTTGATGGTCGGCTGCACCTCGCGGGGCACCGCGATCTCGGGCACGCGCAGCCGGGCGATCTTGGCGACGTGGACCGACAGGTCGCCCATCCGCTCCAGCTCGCTGACCATCCGCAGGCCGGCCACCACCATCCGCAGGTCGCCGGCGACCGGCTGCTGCAGCGAGAGCAGGTTGAAGGCGGCGTCCTCGACCCGCTCGCGGGCGAGGTCGATCTCGCGGTCGCCGCTGATCACCCGCTGGGCGATCTCGGCGTCGCCCTCCGTCAGGGCGCGGGTGGCCAGCCCCACCGCGGTCTCGACGTTGCGGCAGATGCTCGCCAGGTCGGAGAAGATGGCGTCGAGCTGCTCGTGGAAGACGTCGCGCATGCCCTAGACCCTATGCGCCACGGCCCACCCCACGGTGTCCTGCCGGGGGGATCGGCGGCTGAACGAGCGGTGAACAGTCGGGAGCACGGCGTCCGGTCGGCGAACCCCGGGTGACCCCGCCACTACGCTCGGGGTGTGGACCCGACGACGCAGGCCTTCCTGGCAGCGGTCATCGGCGCCGTCGTGGCCGGTGGCGCCGTGCTCGCCTGGCACGTCAGCGACCGTCAGCAACGGGGCATCACTCCCCTGCCCGAGCCCCTCCTGCCGCCCGGCGTGGCCGCGGTGCTCTCGGTGCTGCGCAGCAGCGCGGTCGTCGTCGACGACGCCGATCTCGTCGTCAAGGCCAGCGCACCGGCGTACGCCCTGGGGCTGGTGCGCGGCACCGAGCTGGTGGCCGGCGAGCTGGCCGACCTGGTCACCCGGGTGCGCCGGGACGGCCAGATCCGCGAGACCGAGCTGGTCATCGCGCGCGCCGGCGGGCCCCCGCGCCACGTGACCGCCCGGATCGCCCCCCTGGGGCACCGCCTGGTGCTGGCGCTGGTCGAGGACCGCACCCGCGAGCGACGCGTCGAGGCGGTGCGACGGGACTTCGTGGCCAACGTCAGCCACGAGCTGAAGACGCCGGTCGGTGCGATGCGGCTTCTCGCCGAGGCGATCCACGACGGCGCCGACGACCCCGAGGCGGTGCGCCGCTTCTCCCTGCGGATGGTCACCGAGGGCGAGCGGCTGAGCCGCCTGGTGCAGCAGGTCATCGAGCTGTCCCGGCTGCAGGGTGACGAGCCGCTGGAGCGGCCGCTGCCGGTCGCGGTCGACGAGGTGATCGGCGTCGCCGTCGACACCTCCGCGATCGACGCCGCGGCGCGCCACGTCTTCGTCGTCACCGGGGGCCCGACCGGGCTGAAGGTGCACGGCAACGAGGAGCAGATCACGGCCGCCGTGGCCAACCTGGTGGCCAACGCCGTCAGCTACTCCGAGCCCGGCGCGACCGTGCTCGTCTCGACCAAGGCCGTCGGCGACGACCTCGAGGTCTCGGTGGTCGACCAGGGCATCGGCATCCCGGCCGGGGAGATCGACCGCATCTTCGAGCGGTTCTACCGCGTCGACCCCGCCCGCCACCGCTCCACCGGCGGCACCGGCCTGGGCCTGTCGATCGTCAAGCACGTCGCGGCCACGCACGGCGGCGAGGTGCGGGTCTGGTCCGAGGAGGGCCGCGGGTCGACCTTCACCCTGACCCTGCCCCTGGCCCCGGAGCTCCCCCTGGGCGCCCCCGACGAGGACGACGACGACGACGAGGACGACGACGGGCACCACCCGGGCGACCTGACCCCCATGATGGACACCACGGCCGCACCTGCGGCCGACGAGATGCAGGAGGACCGCCCGTGACCCGGGTACTCGTGGTCGAGGACGAGGAGAGCTACAGCGACGCGCTGTCGTACATGCTGAGGCGGGAGGGCTTCGAGGTGGCCGTGGCCGCCGACGGGCACGCCGCGCTGGCGGAGTTCGACCGCAACGGCGCCGACGTCGTCCTGCTCGACCTCATGCTGCCGGGCATCCCCGGCACCGAGGTCTGCCGCACGATCCGGCAGACCAGCTCGGTGCCGGTGATCATGGTCTCCGCCAAGGACGACGAGGTCGACAAGGTGGTCGGCCTGGAGCTGGGCGCCGACGACTACGTCACCAAGCCGTACTCCCCGCGGGAGCTGGTCGCCCGGATCCGCGCCGTCATGCGGCGCGGGGTCGAGACCGAGGTCGCCCCCGACACCCTCGAGGCCGGCCCGGTGCGGATGGACGTCGAGCGGCACGTGGTGACCGTCGACGGGCACGAGCAGCGGCTCCCGCTCAAGGAGTTCGAGCTGCTCGAGATGTTCCTGCGCAACCCCGGCCGGGTGCTGACCCGCGGGCAGCTGATCGACCGGGTCTGGGGCTCCGACTACGTCGGCGACACCAAGACCCTCGACGTCCACGTCAAGCGCCTGCGGGCCAAGCTCGAGCCCGACCCGGGCGAGCCGAAGTTCCTGGTCACCGTGCGCGGGCTGGGTTACAAGCTCGACCTGTAGCGGGCGGTCCGGGCCGGGTCAGCCGAGCAGCGGCAGCCGCCCCGCCCGTACGCCGAGCGTCGCGCGGTCCGCGTCGTCGAGGGCCTCACGCCCCGTGGCCCGCAGCGCCGCGGTCGCGTCGTCCCAGGACGCCGGCAGCGGCGCCCCGAGGATCGCCTCGAGCACCGCCCGGGTGTGGGCCAGGCAGGCCGCGGACGGGCCGGGGTCGTCGAGGTGGACCACCAGGTCGAGGTGGTGCACGGTGGCCTCGACGACCAGCGTCGAGACCAGGTCGTCGACGGCGATCACGTGGCCCTGCGTCTCCACGCGGGTCGCCGGGTCGGCGGCCGACGACGACCGGACCACCGCGGTCGCGGTCGCGCGCCACTCGGCGACCAGGTCGGCGGGGTCGTCGTACGCCGCCGCGTGCCGCACGCTGGGCTCGTCACCCGCTCCGTCACCCGCTCCGTCGCCCGCGTCCTCACCCGCGTCCTCACCGTCGGGGACGAAGTCCGCCCAGTAGGTCACCCGGTCCACGTCGGGGGCGGCCCCGGTCGTGCAGGCCAGCGCCACCAGGGCCCGCCGGGCGTCGATCAGCTGGTGGTGCAGCAGCGCGGTCACGGTCCAGGCCGCGGCCCGGGTCGGCCGGCCCCAGTCGTCGGGCCCGAGCGCGGTCGCCACGCGGCTGGCCCCGGCGTACGCGTCCGACAGCAGGTCCGGCAGCAGGTCCGGCAGGAGGTCCGGCAGGTTCGGGGTCATCGGGCCACGCTAGGCCGCCACCGACGTGCCGCGAGCGTCATCTCGACGCGCCGCGAGCGTCATCTCGGCTGTCCGCGCGCGTCATCTCGTCAGGCGTGGGCGAGGAACGCGTCGACCGAGGCCGGGCTCAGCACGTGGTCGAGCACGGTGGCCGCGCAGCCCACGAGCCCGGCACGGTCGCCGAAGGTGGCCGGCAGGATCTGCAGGTCGCGGGTGGCCAGCGCGGCGGCGCGGGCGTAGACCGACTCACGGACGCCGGCGGAGTAGATGTCGAAGACGACCGGCATGTCGCCACCCAGCACCACGGCCTGCGGGTTGAGCAGGTTGATCGCGACCGCCAGCAGGTCGCCGAGGTGGCGGCCGCTCTCGCGCAGCAGGTGGCGGGCCTCGCTGTCACCGGCCAGCGCCAGGTCGACCACCTCACGGACGTGCGTGACCTCGCGGCCCTGCTCGTTCATCCGCGCCACCAGCGCCCAGCCCCCGGCGACCGTCTCCAGGCAACCCGTCGCGCCGCAGCGGCAGGTCCGCTCGCCACCGGCGTCGACGGCGGTGTGGCCGATCTCGCCCGCGGCGCCGAGGTGGCCGGTGAGCACCTGCCCGCCGGCGACGATGCCGAGCCCCAGGCCGGTGGAGGCCTTGACCACGAGCACGTCCTCGAGCGCGCCGGTGCGGCCCATCCGCTCGGAGCGGGCCAGCGCGTCGGCGTCGTTGGCCAGGAACAGCGGGGGCGGGCCGTCGTCGTCGGTGAGGCCGGCGGGCACGACGTCGGCGAGGTACGGCGCCAGCTCGACGCCGTCCCAGCCGGACATGACCGGGGAGTCGACGCTGGCGCCGCGCACCCCGTCGACCGTGCCCGGCAGGCTGACGCCGATCCCGACGACGCGGCGCGGCGGGTGGTCCAACCCGGCCAGCAGGTCGCGCAGGCCCGCGGCGACCGCGGGCATCAGCTCCGCGGGGCCGACCCCGGCGGGGTGCTCGCGGGAGCTGGTGGCCAGCACGTTCGCGGCCAGGTCGAAGACGCCGAGCTGGGTGCGCGAGCGGCCGAGGGCGGCGGTCAGCACGACGCCGAACCCGGTGTCGAAGACCAGCTCGGTGGGCGGGCGGCCGCCGGTCGAGGCCAGCTCGTCACCGGCCCGCAGCAGACCGGCCGCGCCCAGGGCCGCCAGCCGCGAGGCCACCGCGGTCCGGGACAGCCCCGTCAGCCGGCCCAGGTCGGCCCGGGTCGAGGCGCGCCCGGTCCGCACCAGGCGCAGCAGCTCGCCGGTGGTGGAGCCGGCGTCGCGGGCGCGGCGCACCTCGTGCTCCAGCGCGGTCTTCGGGGAGGGCCTCATCGTGACCATTCAAACACCGACACCCGGAAGACACGCAACTTTTGCCTGGTTAATGCCTAAGCACGTTGCATCCCAACCTTAAGGTCCTTACCGTGGAGAACATGTCCGACACCGCCGCCCCGCCCTCGACCCCCGAGGTCTGCGACTTCGTCGTCTTCGGAGGCACCGGCGACCTGTCGCTGCGCAAGCTTCTGCCGGCCCTCTACCGCCGCGAGCTCGAGGGCGGCCTGCCCGAGGACACCCGCATCATCGGCGTCTCCCGCGCCGACCTGGACGACGAGGCGTACCGCGCCGTGGTCCGGGACGCGCTCGCCTCCCACGTCGAGCGCAGC
>JBBSKO010000085.1:0-8562 GCA_038256225.1 Propionibacteriales bacterium
CGTGCTGCCGCCCGGTCGGGGTCGGGGTCGGCGAGCCAGGAGTAGTCGATCGCGGTGAACCCGCTGCGCAGCAGCAGCGTCGCGGCGTACGCGCCGGCGAGGTCGTCGGGTCGCGGGTCGTGGGCGAGGTCGCGGCCGGGCTCGTCCAGGGCGTCGTCGACGCCCCGTCCGTAGGCCGCCAGCACGACCTCCTCGACCACCGGGAGGTCCGCGGGATCCAGGTGCCCCGCGTGGACCAGGCCGACGACCAGCTGTGCGAGGTCGGAGCCGAGGGGGGCGGGGGTCTGGAAGCCCGGGTCGATCAGGACCAGGTCCGCGGGGTCGTCGGGCAGCGGCACGAGCAGGTTCTGCGGGCTGGCGTCACCGTGCGGCATGCCGTGGCGCCAGCCGGCGAGGCGGGCCAGCGTCGGCCCGATCCCGGGGGCCGCGGCGCGCAGGCGGTCCCGCAGGTCCTGGTGCGGGGCCAGGGCCGGGTGCGACCAGGCGCCGTCGTCCTCCAGCGGCCCGACGCCGGTCGGCCCCAGCCCGTGGGACACCCACATCAGCAGGGCCTCGTCCTCCTCGAAGGTGCACACCTCGAGCACCTCGCGGTCGCACATCCGGGTGTTCAGCACGCCGAGCAGGTGGGCGGCGCGGGCGAAGCGGTCGAGGTCCCAGCCGCCCTCCTCGGTGCCGGGCAGGACGGCGACGTCCTCGGTCCACACCGCGACCCGGTCGTCACCGAGCTCGACGATCGCGTGGAGGAGGGGCACGCGCAGGCCGTCGGGCAGCCGGTCGAGCAGGACCGGTCGCCACAGTCCCAGCTCCTCGCGCCAGGGGAACATGGTCAGGAACGACTCGCGGGCCTGCGGCGGCAGCAGGGGCAGCATCGCCCAGTGCCGCGCGTGCGCCAAGACCTTGACGAAGGCCGACCACGCGGTGCCGTCACGGTCGCGGCCCCGCACCCTCAGCAGGGCGGCGGTGGCGGGCGAGCCGGAGGCGTACGGGTGCGTCTGGACCGAGGTGGCGGACGGGTCCACGTCGCGCTGCAGCAGCGCGCCGAGGTCGTCGCCGGCGAGGAGGTCGTCGAGCGCCCAGTCGGTGGTCGTCGTGCTGCTCATGCGTGCCTGCCGGGGTCGGCCCGAGAGAGAAGGAGTCCTTGGCACCTCGAAGGTAAGGTAACCTTCGCATCGTGGTCAAGGGTGACGGGGGAGCCGGCGCGGACGCGAACGTCTTCGAGTTGCTCGACCGCTCGTTGCGGCTCCTGAGCCGCGACATCCGGGTGCGCGGCGCCGAGGTGGACCGGGCGTGGCTGCGCAGCTCCCAGCACCGGGCGCTGAGCAAGGTGCCGCCCCACGGGATCCGGGTCGGCGACCTCGCCGCCGAGGCCGGGATGACGCCGCAGTCGATGGGCGAGATCGCCGGGGAGCTGGAGCGGCGCGGGCTGCTGCGGACCGAGAGGGACGAGGCCGACAAGCGCGTACGCCTGCTGGTGCTCACCGACGACGGTCGGGCAGCCGCCGAGGCCGGCGCGAACGCGGTGCGCGCCATGGAGCAGGCGTGGCGCGGGCGGCTCGGCCCGGCCCGGTGGGACGTGATGCGCGAGGTGCTGGCCGACCTGGTCGCCTCCGCGGCCGGTCCGGACCGGGCCGAGGCCCCCTCGCCCGAGGGCGACCCGGGCGCGCACTAGCGTCGGCACCCCGTCCGTTCGACCCTCGGAGGCACCTCGTGCAGCACCGCACCCTCATCTCCTCGCAGCGTGGTCGCGTGCAGCGCGACGTCTCGGTCGTCGGGCTCGGCACCTGGCAGCTCGGTGCCGACTGGGGCGAGGTCAGCGAGGCCGACGCGCGCGAGGTGCTGCAGGCCTCCTACGACGCCGGCGTGCGCTTCCTGGACACCGCCGACGTCTACGGCGACGGGCGCAGCGAGCGCGTGCTCGGGTCGTTCCTGCGCGACCTGCCGGCCGACCACGGCGTCACGGTGGCCACCAAGATGGGTCGCCTCGCCGTGCAGGAGCCGGAGCACTACACGATGGACGCCTTCCGTGCGTGGACCGACCGCTCGCGGGAGAACCTCGGGGTCGAGACGCTCGACCTGGTCCAGCTGCACTGCCCGCCGACCGCGACGGTCGAGGACGACGCCACCTACGAGGCGCTCGACGCCCTGGTCACCGACGGCACCATCGGGGCGTACGGGCTCTCGGTCGAGACCGTGGAGCAGGCGCTGGCCGCGATCGCGCGCCCGCACGTCGCCTCGATCCAGATCATCCTCAACGCCTTCCGGCTCAAGCCGCTGGAGGCGGTGCTCCCGGCCGCCCGCGAGGCCGGCGTCGGGATCATCGCCCGGGTGCCGCTGGCCTCGGGCCTGCTGAGCGGGAGGTACGACGCGTCCACGACGTTCGCCGCCGACGACCACCGCACCTTCAACCGCGACGGCAGCGCCTTCGACGTGGGCGAGACGTTCAGCGGTGTGCCGTGGGAGACCGGGCTGGCCGCGGCGCAGGAGTTCACCGCGCTGGTGCGCGAGCACGGCCCCGAGGGCGCCACGGCCGCGCAGGCCGCGATCGCGTGGGTCGCGCAGCTGGACGGCGTCACCACCGTCATCCCCGGTGCCCGGTCGGCCGCCCAGGCCCGCGTCAACGCCGCGGCCGGCGACCTGCCCGCGCTCTCGTCGGCGTTCGGGGACGGCGTCCGACGGATCTACGACGAGCGGGTCCGGGCCGAGGTCCACGGGCGCTGGTGACCGGCGTAGGTTCGGTCTGAAGGAGCGTGAGCACCATCGACGACTACTGCGAGCACTGTGACCTGCCGCTGAGCACCTGCGTCCACGGCAACCCGCCGACCCCGCCGCCGGAGCCCGCCGCCCAGGCCTCCCCGGTCCGGACGACCCGCGCCACGGCGCGGGTCCCCGGATCGTCCACCAAGCCCCCGCCGCCGCCGCGGGCGCGGCGGCACACCCCGGCCGCCGACCTCGAGCCGCACGTCGTGGCGGTCCTCGAGGACCTCGGCGGGGAAGCCCCGGCCGAGGACGTCATGGTCGCGGTCGGTGAGCGGATGGCCGACGTCTTCCGCCCGGGCGACCAGGAGAAGGGCCCGACCGGTGAGCTGCGCTGGCGCACCGCCTGCCGGACCGCGCGCAAGAACCTCGCCGACCAGGGCCTCCTGGTCGCCCCGACACCGGGGGTCTGGCGCCTCACCTGACGCCGAGATGACGCTCGCGACCGGCCGAGATGACGCTCGCGGACAGTCGAGGTGACGGTTCCGGACAGGGCGTCAGCTCAGGTCGAGCACCAGGCGCCCACGGACCCCGCCGGCCTCCAGCCGGCGGTGGGCCTCGGCGGCCCGGGCGGCCGGGAGGACGTCGGCCACCCGCAGCGTGATCCGACCGTCGGAGGCCAGGACGCGCAGCTCCTCGAGCGCGTCGCGGCGGCGGGCGGCGTCGCGGACCCACACCGGGGTGACGCGCAGCCCGCGGGACCCGTCGCCCTCGTAGCCGCGCACGGTGGCCACGGCGCCACCGTCGCGCACGGCAGGCAGGGCCTTCTCCCCGAGCAGGGCGCCGTCGGCCAGGCCGTCGACGCCGTCGGGGACCTCGCGCAGCACGGCGTCGGCGAAGCCGTCCCCGCGCTCGACGACCACGTCGGCGCCGAACCCGGCGACCAGCTCGCGGTCGGTCTCTGCGGCGTCGGCGACGACCCGCAGCCCGCGCACCTTGGCGAGCTGGACGACGTACCCGCCGAAGGCGCCGGCCGCCCCGGTCACCGCGAGCGTCTGCCCGGGCTCGAGGGCCAGGTGGTCGAGGGCCAGCCAGGCGGTGAGGCCGTTCATCGGCAGCGTCGAGGCGCTCGCCCCGCTGGCGCCGTCCGGCACGTGGGCGACGGAGTCGAAGGGCAGGACGAGGTCGGTGCGGTAGGCGCCGTGCTGGCCCGAGGGGACGACGATCCCCATCACCGGGTCGCCGACCGAGAGCCACTCGCCGTCCCGCTCGCCGACGGCGGTGCCGAGCTCGACGACCCGTCCGGCGATGTCCATCCCGGGCACGTCGGCGACGTCGGGCGCCCGGTCGCCCTCGGCGCGGGCGCCGTTGCGGACCAGGGTGTCGGTGGGGCTGACCGCCGCGTGGGTGACGGCGATGCGCACCTCGTCCGGGCCGAGGGGCTCCTGCTCGAGCTCGACCTCGCGCAGTGCCTCGGGACCGCCGTACTTGATGACTCCGATGGCTCGCATACTCCCTGTCTACCGTCCGGCCACCCACCCCCCGGCCACCGGGGCGGCGACACCGGTACGGGTGTCGCCGCGGGCTCGTACGCTGGGCCGGACATGCCCACGCACCCCGACCTCCGCCTCGCCAACGCCCACTTCGTCACCGACCGGCTGCTGGTGGGTGGTGACCTGCACCCGGACGCCGACATCGCGCTGGACCAGGCGCTGGAGCTGGCCGAGGCCGGCGTCACCCACGTCCTCGACGCCCGGATCGAGTGGCGCGACGCCGAGACCTGGGGCCGGTTGCCGGCGGTGGACTACCGCTGGGACGGGATCGACGACCGCGGCCAGCGCGTGCCCGCCGCCTGGTTCGACCGGACGGCCTCCTGGGCGCTCGCCGCGCTGGAGCAGCCGGGCACGGTCGTGCTGACCCACTGCCACATGGGCGTCAACCGGGGACCGAGCGCCGGCTTCGCGGTGCTCCTGGGGCTCGGCTGGGACCCGCTGGAGGCGATGGACGCGATCCGTACGGCCCGGCCCGTGGCCTACGTCGCCTACGCCGAGGACGCCCTGCGCTGGCACCACGAGCGCTCCGGAACCGGCATGGTCGCGCGCCGTGCCGAGCGCAAGCGGCTGCGGCGCTGGCGTCAGGAGCACGAGCTCGACCTGCGGTCCGTGATCCGGCAGGTGCGGGAGGGCTGACCGCTCCCGGGCCGGTCGGGCCGGCTCAGGCCGAGATGGGCAGGGCGTCCAGCGGCAGCGGCAGGACCTGGTCGTCGGTGGCCAGGTGGAGCACGTGGGCGGGCACGCCGGCCCCGGCGAGGGCGGTGTGGAGCGCCGCGGCCCAGGCCAGGTCCTCGGGCCGGGCGCGGCCGCGACCGGGGCGGGTGCGCAGCAGCGCCACCCGCCCGCCGGGGACGTGCTCGGCCACCAGGTCGCCGAGGAAGGCCGCCATCGAGCGGATCTCGTCCGCGTCGGGGAGGTCGGCCAGGTCGGTGATCTCGGTCAGCACCGGGAGGGGCCGCCCGTCGGCGTCGAGCAGCATCGCCCACAGGCTGGTCTCGGCGAACCCGAGGGGCCGCATCAGCACCCGCCACAGGCCCTCCAGGTCGGCCTGGGTGGTGATGGTCGGCCGGTAGGCGCCGGCGCCGCTGGTGTCGTCGAGGTCGCCGGTCAGGGCGCCGGTCAGGTCGGCCGGGTGGGTCGGGTCGGGGAGGTCGTCGTCCATGCCTGCACCCTCACCGCTCCGCGCCATCCGCGCGACCGGCTCTCCACAGGCCGCCGGCCGTCCACAGGCCAGCGGGCCAGGCGGGTCAGACGGGCAGCACACCGGCGGCGCGGGCGGGCCCGGCGTACGCCTCCGCGAGCGTCGCCACGGTGTCGTGCGCGTTCAGCCCGCTGGGGTTGGGCACCACCCACAGCGCCGCGTCGGCGAGCGGGCGGTCCTGCGGACCGGTCCGTGCGCGTGGCTCGGAGAAGGCGGTCCGGTAGGCCGTGATCCCGGCGACCGCGACGACGAGGGGGCGGACCCGGGCGACCAGCCCGACCAGCTGCTCGCCGCCGGCACGCAGCTCGTCCCGGGTGAGCTCGGACGCCTTGGCGGTGGCCCGCGGCGCCAGGTTGGTGACCCCGATGCCGCGGCCGAGCAGGTGCGCGCGGTCCTCCGGCGTCATCCCTGCGACCGGGTCGACCCGTCGCTCGATGATCCCGGCGGCGAGCAGGGCGGGGTAGAAGCGGTTCCCCGGCCGCGCGAAGTGGGTCTGCGTCGCGGCGGTCCACAGCCCGGGGTTGATCCCGACGAACAGCAGCCGCACGTCGTCGTCGACGAGGTCGGGCACGACGGCGTCACGGTAGGTCTCGAGCTCGGCGGGCGTGAACGAGCGGCGGGCGGGCACACCGCCAGCCTGGCACCTGCGCGCGGCACCCGCGGCGCTCGGGCGGGAACCGGCAGGGGCGGGTTAGCGTCGGAGCACCATGCGAAGACGACGACACGGCTCCGCCCTGGCCCTGGCCGCTCCGGCCCTGGCCACCCTGGCGCTGCTGCTCGGTGCCTGCGGCGGCGGGGGCGCCGACGACCCGTCGGACGCGGGGGGCACGCCGTCCCCGGTGCCAAACTCCCGCAGCGCCCCGACGCCCGAGCCCACGCCCGAGCCCACGCCGAGCCCCGACCGGACACCGGAGCAGCGGGTGCTCGACGTGGTGGCGCTGTCCGCCGCGGGCGGCACCACGGACACGACCCTGACGCCGGTCGCCCTGCCCGTCGACGCGACGGCGTACGCCGCGCAGTTCGAGCCCTCCGCCCGTGGCCCGCTGCGCACCGCCATCGACGACGCGCAGGTGCCCCCGGGCCTGGAGCTGCGGGCGGCCGTGGTCGCCGTCGGCTGCGACGAGCCGGCCGACGTGCTGCTCGACGGCGGGGGGAGCCGGGGCTGGACGGCGCAGGCGGTGCCGTCGAAGACCACCGTGCAGTGCCTGGTGCCGGTGACCTTCGTGGCCCTGGCCGCCGTGCCGTTCTAGCGGTAGGTGACCTCGAGGGCGTTGGCCACCGGCCGCTCCACGCCGTCGGAGGGCGAGTTGACGACGCCGGTGGAGCCGTTCGCGCGCCGCGCGACCATCGTCGTCGAGCCGCCCCCGTCGAGGTTCAGCGCCCGCTCGGCCCCGAGCCGCTGCATCGCCCGTGCGAGCTCGACCATGGTCTGCCCGCGGCTGCGGTCCTGGCGGCCGTCGACGGCCAGGAGCAGCACGTCGCCGGAGTCCTGGTCGATGCCCACCGCCGTACGGGGGTGCATCTCGCGGTCGTCGGTGACCCGCACCTTGCCCCGGGTCAGCAGGACGGCGTCGCCGGTGATGGCCATCGTCGCGCGGCCCCGGACGCCCGGCTGCACGGTCACCCGGGAGCCGACGGTGAGCGGGGCGAGCGCCGCGGCGCCCGGCCCGCGGCCGACGAGCATCGTGCCGCGCACCCGTCCGCCGGTCGGCATGCTGGTGGAGCGCGAGGTCACGCGGCCGTCGCGGACCTGCACCACGCGGAGGTCGGCGCGCTGGCCCTGCACGGCGTCGTACCCCGGCTGAGCGCCGAAGGTGCGGGTGTAGACGCCGAGGCCGCCGGGCATCACCCACGGTGCGTTGTAGTTGGTCACGCGGACGTCGGGGTGCTGGGTGATCGTGGTCCGCATCGGCAGCGTCCCGATCGCCGGCGAGCCGTCACCGCGCAGGTAGAACGACTCGTTCCAGTACTGGACCCGCGCGTGGAGCAGCCCGCGGTCGCGGTCGAGCCCGGTGCCGAGCGGTGCGCCGGTGCGGCTGATGTCGAAGAAGTCGCCGTTCACGCCCGCGACGGCGTCGTCGACGGCCAGGATCCGCGAGAGCGGGGCGGTGGTGCGGACCGTCCCGCGCCGCGCGTAGTCCAGGCGCACGCCCGGCTGGTCCGGGTCGACCCGGACGAGGTGGTAGCGGACCGTGCCGCGGTAGTCGGTGCGCACCCACGAGCGGGCGGTGACGCCCGGCGCGACCTGCCAGGACCGGAGCTGGCGGCTGGTCACACGCCCGCGGGCGGCCGGCGGGACCGTGGGGGCGATCTCGCCGACGACGCCGTCGGAGGAGTGCCGGTAACCCTCGTCGGAAGGGTTGGCAGGCGGGTCGGTCGGCGCGGCGGACGGCGCAGCGGACGTACGGCTGGGGACGCGGTCGCCCGGGTCGGCGACGGCGCCGTGGGTGGTCAGCGGGAGCAGGGTGACGAGGCCGGCCGCGACGAGCGCGACGGCGTAGCGGGGGGCACGCATCCGGTCAGGGTAGGGGCGTCAGCGGCCCACCACGGGCAGATGCACGACTCCGTCCTCGATCGTGACCAGGCCCGGGACCCGCCCGCCCATCCCCACGAAGGTGTCGCTGAGCGGGCTGGAGAGCAGGTAGAGGTTCTGCCCGCGCGGCACGTCGACGGCCACCGACGGCAGCGCGACGCGGCGTCGCTGGGCGGTGACGGCGGTCGGCTCGTCGAGCGGGAGGACGTTGTTCTGGACCAGTGTGGCGTCGGCCGGGCTGGTGCCGACGGCCAGGCCGTAGAACGCGCGGCTGCCCGGGGTCGGGGTGGTGACGTCACCGGTGAGGTACGGCGTGCCGGCGACCCGGACGGGCCCGGTCTCGACGAGCGTGGCGACCGGGGGGCCGGCCACCGTGGGCGTCCGCACGGTCCTGATCGGCACGGCCCGGTCGGCGTCCACCGTGCGGACGGTGGTGCAGGTGCTGTCGCGGGTGGCGAGGTGGTAGCGGCCGTAGCCGCGCAGGCCGGTGTCGCGACCGCGCAGCTGCTCGGCGAAGAACCGCAGGGACAGGGCCCGGAAGTCGCCCCCGGCGAGGCGGGCGCTGCAGGGGTCGGACGTGA
>JBBSKO010000086.1:0-8536 GCA_038256225.1 Propionibacteriales bacterium
ACCGACAACCCGAACGCCATCACGGCGATGAGGTGGGCCGGGACGTCGAGCACGCGGCCCAGGACCAGGATGATCGGGTAGTGCCAGAGGTAGATGCCGTACGAGATCTTGCCGAGGTACGTCATCCACGGCAGGGCGAGCACGCGGGCGACCAGGGACCTCGAGCCCGTGACGACGCCGACGACCAGCGCGCACGAGAACACCGTGACGAGCAGGTTGCGGTGCGACACGGTCAGCGGGACCAGCTCGGTGCCGAGGACCAGCACCCCGCTCAGGCCGACCAGGCCCAGGACCGGGCCGGCCCGCCGCCACGCCACGCCGCCGGCCGGGGCCGCGGTGGCGTACTCCCGCAGCGCGACCGCGGCGGCGGCACCGGCGAGGAGCTGGAACAGCCGGGCGTCGGTGCCGAAGTACGCCCGGCTGGGATCGACCTGGGCCCAGGAGAGCTGCGAGGTGACGGAGAGCGCGATCAGGATGCCCACCCAGACCAGGAGCGTCCGGGCCCGTCCGCCCCCGACCTTCCACCACAGCAGCAGCAACAACGGGAAGACCAGGTAGAACTGCTCCTCGACCGAGAGCGACCAGTAGTGCAGGAAGGGCGAGTCCCGCACGTCGCTGGCGAAGTAGTCGGCGCCGTCCGCGACGAACTGCCAGTTCGCCAGGTAGACGAGGGCCGCCTGGGCCTGGCGGACGAGGCCGAGCCGTTCGGGCTGGGAGGCGACGAGCAGGAAGACCGCCGAGGTCACGAGGACGGCGACCAGGGCCGCCGGCAGCAGCCGCCGCACGCGCCGGGCGTAGAACCGGCCCAGGCGCAGCCGTCCGGTGCTCTCCATCTCGGCGACGACGACGCTCGTGATGAGGAAACCGGACAGGGTGAAGAACAGGTCCAGACCGATGAACCCGCTCGAACCGCCCGCGACCCGGGCGTGGAAGACGACGACGAGCACGACCGCGACGGTGCGCAGACCGTCGAGCGCGGGCTGGTAGCCGAGCCGTACCGGCGGCCGACCGGCGTCGGGCACACCGCCGGGCACACCGCCGGGCACGAGGCCGGGCACGAGGCCGGGGGCAGGTGCGCCGGCGCCGGCGCTGGCGCGCGCGGGCGGGGGCGGGGGCGACATCGACGGATTCTAGGCACCGGGAGCGCCTCCTCCCCGCAGGAGTCAGACCACGGCGCGGTCCCGGCTCTCCCAGTACGGCTTGCGCAGGTCGCGCTTGAGGATCTTGCCGGTCGGGTTGCGCGGCAGCGCCTCGACCACGTCGACCGAGGTGGGCGACTTGAACGTCGCCAGCGAGGCGCGGCAGTACGCGATCAGCTCCTCGGGGGTCGCGCTCGCGCCCGGCCGCAGCGACACCACGGCCTTGACCGTCTCGCCCCAGCGGTCGTGCGGCACCCCGATCACCGCGACCTCCGCGACGGCGGGGTGCTCGGCCAGCACCCGCTCCACCTCGGGGCTGTAGACGTTCTCACCGCCGGTGATGATCATGTCCTTGAGGCGGTCCTCGACGAACACGTAGCCCTCGGCGTCGACCCTGCCGAGGTCGCCGGTGCGGAACCAGCCGTCCTCGGTGATCGCGGCGGCGGTCTCCTCCGGACGACCCAGGAAGCCCGCCATCAGCTGCGGCGTGCGCAACCAGAGCTCGCCGGACTCCCCGACCCCGACGTCGGTCTGCGAGTCGGGCGAGACGACCCGCACCTCCACGCCCGGCAGCGGCTGACCCGCGGAGACGAGCAGGTCGTACCGCCCCGAGGCCATCGCCTGACGGTGGGCCTCCGGCATCAGGTGGGTGGCCACGCCCGCGACCTCGGTGAGGCCGTAGACCTGGATGAAGTCGGTGTCCGGCCACGCCGTCATCGCCTCGCGCAGCAGCGGGAGCGGCATCGGCGCCGCACCGTAGGTGTAGGTCGTCAGGCGGCCGAACAGGGCCACGGCCTCGGGTCCCGACTGCAGGACCTGGGCCAGCACGGCCGGCACCAGGAAGGTCGCGGTCGCCCCGGCCAGGATCGCCCCGCCGAGCGAGGCGGCGTCGGGCTCGCGGGTCATCACGCTGGGGATGCCGTCGTGGATGCCGAAGAGGACGTACGAGGAGCCACCGACGTGGAACAGCGGCATCGCCACCATCGACTTCTGGCCCGGCCGGAACTCCCAGCCGTCGTGCGCGGCCAGCGTGTGCGCGACCATGTTGGCGTGGGTCAGCATGACCCCCTTGGGCCGCCCGGTCGTGCCCGAGGAGTACATCACCAGGCACACGTCACCCGGCTCCACCTGCGGGTCGCGGCCGACCGGCTCGGCGGCGGCGAGCAGCGCCTCCCAGGCGTCACCGTCGGCGCCGTCGGGCGTCACCTCGACCAGGTGCTCGACGTGCTCGAGCCGGTCGCGGACGGAGGCGACCACCGGCAGCAGCTCGGAGCCGACCACGAGCACCCTCGCCCGGCAGTCGTTGAGGGTGTACTCGACCTCGTCCCCGGCCAGGCGCCAGTTCACGATGGCGGTGGCCGCGCCCAGCGACCCGGCCGCCAGCGACAGCTCGACGCCGGCCGGGTGGTTCTTGTCCAGGAACGCCACCACGTCGCCACGACCGACCCCGAGCGCGCGCAGGGCGCCCGCCGCCCGGCGTACCCGGTCGTCCCACTCCGCCCAGGTCCAGGTGCGCCCGAGGTACGTCATCGCCTCGGCGTCGGGGGTGCTCGCGGCCCAGTGGGCGAGCCGGTCGTCGGTGAAGGTCGGGTGGGGTGCGTCCATGGTCGATTGTGACCGGGGACACACGACCTCACAAGCCGAGATGACCCTCGCGGACAGCCGAGATGACCCTCGCGGACACCCGAGGTGACGATTCCGGCGCCCTGGGGACGACCGGGCGGCTCAGACGACCTGGTGGTGGGGACGGCCCGGGTCGTCCTCGGCGGGGTCGGCGACGCGGGTCCGCATCGCCTCGAGCTGGGCGCAGACGGCGGCGCCGTAGAAGAACGCCACCGAGGCCATCAGGCTCCACAGCAGCAGCGCCACGATGCCGGCCAGGGGCCCGTACGTGCTGCCGAACGAGCCGCTGACCTCGACGTAGATCCCGAGGGCGGCCGTCGCCGCCATGCACAGCGCGACCGACACCCCGGCGCCCAGGGCCAGCCACGACAGGGCCGGCTGGCGGCGCCGCGGGCTGTGGTCGAGGAGCACCGCGATGGTCAGCACCAGCAGCGCGAGGCCCGCCGGCCAGCGCAGCACGTTCCACCACAGCCGGAGGTCGTCACCCCAGCCGTAGACCTCCGTCATCGCCTGGCCGAAGGCGCCGCCGGCGACGAGGAGCAGGAAGCCGATGCCGGTCGGCACGGCGAGCACCGCGGTGAGGACGGCGGCGCGGCCGTACTTCGCCCTCGCGGGTCGGTCGCGGCGGATGCCGTAGATCCGGTTCGTCCCGCGCTCGACCTGCGCCATCGCGGTCGTCATCGACACCAGGGCGACCAGCAGTCCCAGGACCAGCGCGACCTCGCCGGAGGACTCCGGCGAGGTCGTGGCCCGGGCCAGCGCGTCCCCTCCCCCCTGGCCGGGCGAGACGGCCGCGATCGTCAGCGCGACCACCCGGGCGGGCTTCTCGTCGTCGATGTCCGCGGCCAGGCCGGTCACGGCCAGCAGGAACGGCACGACGGCCAGGCACGCCTGGAGGGCCAGGGCCCGGCTGTTGGTGAAGCCGTCGCCGTAGCGGAACCGGACGAAGGAGTCGACCAGGATCCGGCGGGCGCCGTGGCGCCGGGCGAGGTGCCAGGCGTCCTCGGCGTCGAGCTCGTCGCCGCCCATCTCGGTGGTCACCGGCACGGTGCGGGCGGTGGTCACGGCGGAACTCTGGCACACCTGCGGGCCGGCGGGAGGGTGACGCGGACCCGCACGGGGGCCGCGGCGCGACTCTTGGCGGACGGTCAGGTACGTCTCAGCCTGCTCACAGGCCGACGCCCGAGAGTGGAGCCATGTCCGACCAGACCCCCACCCCCGACCGCCCCTCCGCCGACCACCCGTCGAACCAGTCCTGGGCCGGCGACCACGAGCCGACCACCGAGCTCGGTGCGACGCCCCCGGCGGGCGCGGACGGCCAGCCGCCGTACGGGGACCCGTACGGCTCGCCGTTCGGCGCGCCGGCCCCGGCGCCCCGGCCCCGCTCCCGTGGACGCAAGCGGTTCGCGGCCGGGGTCCTGACCGCCGCGCTCGTGGTCGGCGGCGGCGCGGGCCTCGGCGGCGCAGCGGCGTACTCGGCCTGGTTCGACGACGACGGCACCCTGAGCGGCGGCGGCGGCAGCGGCGCGGTGACGACGTCCCCGGTCGTCGACACCGGTGAGGACGACGGCACCCAGACCGACGTCGAGCAGGTGGCCGAGGCCGTGCTCCCCTCGGTGGTCAAGCTCGACGTCGCCGGCCAGGAGGGCACGGGCTCCGGCTCGGGCGTGATCATCTCCTCGGACGGTCGGATCCTGACGAACAACCACGTGGCCGAGGTCGCCGAGGGCGGCGGGTCGATCACGATCTCGTTCAGCGACGGCAGCACGGCCCCGGCCGAGATCGTGGGGACCGACCCGATCACCGACATCGCGGTCGTGCAGGCCGACGGCGTCTCCGGGCTGACCCCGGCGACGATCGGGAGCTCGGCGGACCTGAACGTCGGGGAGGACGTGGTGGCGATCGGCTCGCCGTACGGCCTGGACGCCACCGTCACCTCGGGCATCGTCAGCGCCCTGGGTCGCCCGGTGGACGTCGGGCAGGACGAGCAGGGCAACGTCACCGCCTACCCGGCGGTGCAGACCGACGCCGCGATCAACCCCGGCAACAGCGGTGGCCCGCTCGTCGACTCGCAGGGCCGCGTGGTCGGCATCAACTCCTCGATCCGCACCAGCGGCACCTCGGTGACCGGGGAGTCCTCCGGCTCGATCGGTCTCGGCTTCGCCATCCCGATCGACGATGTGCGGCCGATCGTCGACCAGATCATCGCCGGCGAGGAGCCCACGCACGCACTGCTCGGGATCTCGGTGCAGCCGGTGCAGTCCACGACCGAGGGCGGCGCCCCCGTCGCCGCCGGCGCCCAGGTGGCCGAGGTCACGGACGGCTCGGCGGCCGAGGAGGCCGGCCTCGAGGCGCAGGACGTCGTCACCGGCATCGACGACATCCGGATCGCCGACCCGGACTCGCTGATCACCACCGTGCGCAGCTACCGCCCCGGCGACGAGGTCGAGGTGACCTACGTCCGCGGCGGCGACGAGGAGACCACCACGCTGACCCTCGGCTCCGACGGCGAGGCCGACGCGGGCTGACCCCGGCCGCCCACCCGCGGCCGGCCACCCGGCCGGACGCCGGGCGTCAGCGGGCTCGGACCACGCGCGCCTCGTCCCACACCGGTCCGTCGGGCTCGTAGACCTCGCCGTCGGAGCCGTAGACCAGGAACCGGTCGAAGCCGCGGGCGAACCAGCGGTCGTGGGTGACGGCCAGCACGGTGCCCTCGAAGGCCCGCAGACCCGTCTCCAGCGCCTCGGCCGACTGGACGTCGAGGTTGTCGGTCGGCTCGTCGAGCAGCAGCAGCGTCGCGCCGGACAGCTCGAGCAGCAGGATCTGGAACCGGGCCTGCTGGCCGCCCGAGAGCTGCTCGAAGCGCTGCTCCCCGGCGTGGGCGAGCTCGTAGCGGTCCAGCACGCGGGCGGCCTGCTCGCGGCCCATCCCGGCCCGCCCGCCGCCGTCGGGTCCGCGCTCGCCGCGGTGCAGCACCTCGAGCAGGGTGCGCCCCCGCAGCTCGGGGTGCTCGTGGGTCTGCACGAACCAGCCGGGACGCACCCGCGCGCCGAGCCGCGCGCGGCCGGTGTGCGGGACCGGCTCGACCGGTTTCTCCTCCACCGGACGGTGCTCGACGTCCGGGTCGCTCCCCCCGGCCGCGAGGAGCCGCAGGAAGTGGGACTTGCCGGACCCGTTCGAGCCCAGCACGGCGACCCGCTCGCCGTACCAGACCTCGAGGTCGAAGGGCTCCATCAGCCCGGTCAGCCCGAGTTGCTCGCAGACGACCGCCCGCTTGCCCGTACGGCCGCCGGTCAGCCGCATGGTGACCTGCTGCTCGCGCGGCTGCTCGGTCGGCGGGCCGGCCTCCTCGAACTTGCGCAGCCGGGTCTGCGCGGCCTTGTACTGCGCGGCCAGGCCGTCGTTGAACTCCGACTTCACCCGGTAGCGCAGGACCAGCGCGACCAGCTTGGCGTGCTCCTCGTCCCAGCGCCGGCGCAGCTCCTCGAAGCGGGCGAACCGGTCGCTCCGCGCGTCGTGGTACGACCCGAAGCCACCCGGGTGGGTCCACACGGTGTTGCCCGCGGCCCCCAGCTCGACGGTGACCACGCGGGTGGCGGTGTTGGCCAGCAGCTCCCGGTCGTGGCTCACGAACAGGATCGTCTTGGCCGAGTCGCGGATGCGTCCCTCGAGCCAGGTCTTGCCGGGCACGTCGAGGAAGTTGTCGGGCTCGTCGAGCAGGAGGACCTCGTCGGGCCCGGCCAGCAGGTACTCCAGGACCAGCCGCTTCTGCTCCCCGCCCGACAGCGTCCGCAGCTCGCGGTGGCGCACCCGGTCGTAGGGCACCCCCAGCGCGCGCACGGTGCAGACGTCCCAGGTGACCTCCACGTCGTAGCCACCGGCGTCGGCGTAGTCGCCCAGCGCGGCGGCGTAGCGCAGCTGCGTGGGCTCGTCGTCGGTCTCCATCAGCGCCAGCTCGCAGGCGTCGACGGCCGCCGCGGCCGCGCGCACCCGGGGCGGGGCCACCGACAGCAGCAGGTCGGCCACGGTGGGCTCGCCGTCGGGTGTGCCCGGACGACCCAGCCCGGCGGCCACCATCTGCCGCATCACGCCGAGGCCGCCCGTCCGGGTCACGGCGCCGCCGTGCGGCGTGAGCTCGCCGGTGACGATCCGCAGCAGCGTCGTCTTGCCGGCCCCGTTGGCGCCGACCAGGGCCACCTTCGCCCCGTCGCCGACCCGGAACGAGACGTCGTCGAGCAGCACCCTCCCGTCGGGCAGCTCGTAGCGCACTCCACTGACCTCGACATGTCCCACGACCCCATCCTCCCCTGCCACCGACCTCCGGCGCAGGCCGGTTTCCGCCCCGGCCCCGCGCGCGGCCTCTTTCAGGTGCGCGGCTCCGACCGACAGACACGCCCAGGCCCTCGGGAGGCCCCGTGCCTCTCTCACCGTCCGACCCCACCTCGTCCGGCTCGTCCGGCAGCACCACCGTCGAGGACGGGACCGCACCCCGCTGGCACCTGGTCGGCCCCGGGCTGACGCTGCCGCCGGTGCCGATGCTGTTCCTCGGCGAGCCCGTCCACCTGATCCTGGCCTACGGCGTGCTGGGGGCGTTCTTCATGCCCTTCCTGTCCGTGACGCTGCTGTGACTGCTGGACACCGACCGGGTGCCGTGCCAGTGGCGCAACAAGCCGCCCTCCAACGTCGCGCTGGTGCTGTGCACCGTCGTCTTCGCGTGGCTGGCCGCGACCCAGGTCTCCGACGCCGTCACCGGCGTGCTCTGAGCCGGCCGGGAGGGCGCTGCGCCCGAGGAGGACTGGGCGGGGTTACCGACGCGTAGGTCCGCGCGTCATGATGGACTCGTACGTCGGGCGGTGCCGCCCGACCCGCGGCCGCAGCGGCCGCACAACGACGCCATCAGGAGGCGAGCGATGCAGCTCGAGCTGTCCGAGGAGGACCGCGCGTTCCGCGAGGAGATGCGCGACTTCTTCACCACCAAGGTGCCCGAGGAGATCCGCGACGCGGTCAAGGAGGGGCGCGAGCTCTCCAAGGAGCAGATCGTCGCGAGCCAGCAGGCGCTCAACGCCGCCGGCCTCGCCGTGCCCCACTGGCCCGAGCAGTACGGCGGCCGCGGCTGGTCCGACCTGCGCCGCCACCTCTGGAACGAGGAGATGCAGCGCGCGTTCGTGCCGGCGCCGCTGGCGTTCAACACCTCGATGATCGGCCCCGTGCTCGCGCAGTTCGGCAGCGACGAGCTCAAGGAGCGCTTCATGGCGCCCACCGCGAACCTCGACGTCTGGTGGAGCCAGGGCTTCTCCGAGCCCGACGCCGGCTCCGACCTGGCCAGCCTGCGCACCACCGCGGTCCGTGACGGCGACGACTGGATCGTCAACGGCCAGAAGACCTGGACCACGCTCGGCCAGTACGGCGACTGGATCTTCAACCTCGTGCGCACCAACCCGGACGTGAAGAAGCAGGCCGGCATCTCGATGCTGCTCATCGACATGACCTCGCCGGGCGTCGAGGTCCGCCCGATCGAGCTGATCGATGGCGGCCACGAGGTCAACGAGGTCTGGTTCTCCGACGTCCGCGTCCCCGGCGCCAACCTCGTCGGCGAGGTCGACGGCGGCTGGACGATCGCGAAGTTCCTGCTTGGCAACGAGCGCGTCGGCGTGGCCCCGGTGGCCGCGACGAAGCGCAACCTGGCCCTGGCCAAGGAGCGGTACGCCGAGCGCCTCGCCGCCGACCCGCTGCTCGCGGCCCGGGTCGCGGAGCTGGAGAACGAGCTGCTCGCC
>JBBSKO010000087.1:0-8487 GCA_038256225.1 Propionibacteriales bacterium
CGGCCTGCCCCTCGGCGGCGTCGGGTGTCCCCTGGTCCGGGAGTCCGCCGTCATCGAGCTGTCTGCGGCGCTGGGTGTCTCCACGCAGTCCGGGGCCAACCAGGTCGCGATCACCCTCGAGCTGCGCTACCGGCTGCCGAGGTTGTGGGAACGCGTCATCTCCGGAGCCTGCCCGGTGTGGCGGGCCCGGCAGGTCGCGGAGAAGACCATGACCCTCTGTGAGGACGGCGCCGCGGAGGTCGACCGCCTCGTCGCACCGTTCGCGCACTCCATCTCCTACGCCCAGCTGTGCCGGATCACCGACGAGGCGTTGATGCGGTGGGACCCTGAAGCGGCTGAGGCGAAACGCCGCGCGGCAGCTGATGGGCGGCACTGCCACATCAACCTCGCCGAGCACACCGACGGTGTCGTCGACCTCGACGCCGGACTCGACCTCGCCGACGCCCTCGCCCTGGAGGCAGCCGTCAGCGACCGCGCAGCGGCCCTGGCCCAGGACGGATCGACCGACTCGCTGGACGTGCGCCGCTCGAAGGCCCTCGGGTCCCTGGCCCTGGGTGAGCAGACCCTGCCCGACGACGACACCGGCACCGGGAAGAGTCCGGCGGCGCCGGGCAAGCACCTGGTGCTGTACGCCCACATCCCCGGCGCCGTGTTCGACCCGCTGTTCCGCACCACCGACCTCGCTAGCGCGACCCAGCTCTCCCGCCTCGACAACCGCCACCCCGCCCAGGGACCGATCACCACCACCCAGGTCCGCCAATGGGCCAGCACCGCGGCGTCGATCACGATCAGGCCGGTCATCGATCTCGCCGAGACGATCCACTGCGACACCTACGAGTGCTCGGACCGGCTGAAGGAACAGACCAGGCTCCGAGATCTGACCTGCGTGTTCCCGTGGTGCACCCACCCGGCGGTCCTCTCCGACATGGACCATGTCGTCGCCTACCCCGAGGGCCCCACGCAGACCGGGAACATCGCCCCCGCCTGCCGCACCCACCACCGCGCGAAGACCCACCTGGGCTGGGACTACGACGCCCTCGGCCCCGGGCTGTACCTGTGGACCAGCCCGTCCGGGGAGCGGTACCTGCGTTCCCACGCCGGGACGCACCCGATCGACGAGCTCCCACCCGGACCACCACCCGACCCACTGCCTGATGAGCCGGACACCACCCCGTACCTCGCCCCGCCACCCCCGGCCGACCCGGATGACCCGGATGACGCCGCCGAGTCACCACCCCGCGACGACACCCCACCCTTCTGACCCACCACTCAGCACCCGTACCGCCGGACCGGGCCCGCCCACCGGCGGTACCGGCACGCCCCGACACTCCCCCGACCCAGTCGATGGGTCATCTGCACGCACCAGGTGCACGCAGATCACCGATCGACACCGGGACCGGTCTCGAGACGCTCGCTGCGCTCGCTCCTCGACCACCGGGCCGCTGCGCCCGAGCGCAGACCCCCGCACGTCGACCTGACCGTTTCACGCACCAGGTGCATGAAAGTCACAGGTCGAGGTCCCGAAACGCTCGCTGCGCTCGCTCCCCGCGCCACCGGGGCCGGCGCTCGCTCCTCGACCACCGGGCCGACCGCTAGGGACGGCGGGTCCACCAGACGCGGTCGAAGCCGTCGAAGGCCTCGCGGCGCTCCTCGTGCCACACGGCCCGGTCGAGGGCCGGGTAGTGCACGTCGCCGGGCGGCGACTGCCGCACCTCGGTCAGCACCTGGGCGTCGGCGACGGGCATCGTGGCGGCGTACACCTGCGCGCCGCCGGCGACCATCACCTGGACCTCGCCGCCGTCCGGGCCCGGCCCGGCGACCCCGTCGGCCAGGGCCAGCGCCTGGTCCACGTCGTGGGCGACCAGGACGCCGGCGGCCGACCAGGACGGGTCGCGCGTGAGCACGACGGTGGTGCGGCCGGGCAGCGGGCGGCCGATCGACTCGTACGTCGTGCGCCCCATCAGCAGCACGTGACCGAGCGTCAGCTGCTTGAAGGTGGCCTGCTCCCCCGGGATCCGCCACGGGATGTCGGGGCCGTCGCCGATGACGCCGTTCTCCGCCACGGCCGCGACCAGCACGACCCGCCTGCCGCCGGGGGTCATACCGCGATCGGCGCCTTGATCCCCGGGTGCGGCTCGTAACCCTCGACAGCGACGTGCTCGAGGTCGAAACCGTCCAGCGTGGTCACCGACGGGTCCAGCCGCAGCGTCGGCAGCGGCCGCGGCTCGCGGGTCAGCTGCAGGCGGGCCTGGTCGAGGTGGTTGGAGTAGAGGTGCGCGTCGCCCATCGTGTGCACGAAGTCGCCCACCCGCAGCCCGACGACCTGGGCGACGAGGTGGGTGAGCAGGGCGTACGACGCGATGTTGAACGGCACGCCGAGGAACACGTCGGCCGAGCGCTGGTAGAGCTGGCAGGACAGCCGCGCGGGCCCGCCGTCGTCGGCCGGCGCGACGTAGAACTGGAAGAGCGCGTGGCAGGGCGCGAGCGCCATCTGCGGGATGTCGGCGACGTTCCAGGCCGACACCACGTGGCGCCGGGAGTCGGGGTCGGACCGCAGCTGCTCGACGACGCGGGCGAGCTGGTCGACGTGGTGGCCGTCCGGGGTGGGCCAGCTGCGCCACTGCGCGCCGTAGACCGGGCCGAGGTCGCCGTGCTCGTCGGCCCACTCGTCCCAGATCGAGATGCCGCGGTCCTGGAGCCACTTCACGTTGGTGTCGCCGCGCAGGAACCAGATGAGCTCGCCGAACACCGAGCGCGTGTGCACCTTCTTCGTGGTGACCAGCGGGAACCCCGCGGTCAGGTCGAAGCGCAGCTGGTGCCCGAAGACGCTGCGGGTGCCCGTACCGGTGCGGTCGGACTTCTCGACGCCCTCGTCGAGCACGCGCGTGAGGAGGTCGAGGTAGGCCTGCATGCGCCCGAGACTACGTCGCCGGGAGCACGGGACCGCCCAGGTCCACGTGGCCGGCCACGGTGGTCCGCGTCGCGCCGCCGACCCGCACGACGTCACCGACCCGGTCGACGTGCACCCGCCCGCGACGCCCGAGCACGGTGCCCTGCGAGGCGACGTACGACGCGGGCAGCACACCGCCCGCGAGCCACTGCGCCAGCCCGGCGTTGAGGCTCCCGGTCACCGGGTCCTCCACGACGCCCAGCCCGGGGCAGAACGCGCGCACCTCGACCGCGGCCTCGGAGCCGGGCGGGTACGCCCCGACCACCCCGACGTCGAGGTCACCGAAGACCGACCAGTCCGGGTCGACCGCGAGCACCTCCGCGGCGCTGCCCAGCAGGACCCCGACCCATCCCGGGCCGTTGTCCACCCACGCCGCGTCGACGACGGCTGCCTCGTCGAGCCGCAGCGCGCGGCGCACCCGCGCGAGGTCGTCGGCCGAGACCGGGCCGGACCGCAGCAGGGGCGGCGCCTCGAAGGCCAGCCGGCCGGCCACGTCGTGCAGCGTCACCAGCCCGGCGCCGCACTCCTGCACCACCCGGCCGGGCGCGGCCGGCTCCCCGCCGGCCTCCCGCCAGGCGTGCGCCGAGCCGAGCGTGGGGTGACCGGCGAACGGCAGCTCGGCGCCCGGGGTGAAGATCCGCAGCCGGTAGTCCGCGCCGGCCACGGTCGGTCGCAGCAGGAACGTGGTCTCCGACAGGTTGGTCCACCGCGCGAACGCGGCCATCTGCTCGTCGGTCAGGTCGTCGGCGTCGTGCACCACGGCCACCGGGTTGCCCAGCAGCGGGGCGTCCGAGAAGACGTCGACCTGGGAGAAGCGGTACGACCCCACGCGCGCGCCCCGGCTCAGGGGTGCAGCGACATCGGGCCGTAGACCCGGCGCTGGTCCTCGAACAGGGTCACCGCGTCGACGCCCTCGGCGGCCAGCGCGGCGAACACCTCACCGACCCACGACTCGGCGTCGCCCTGGTTGGCGAAGCGCTGTCCGGCGTACGGCTCGGGCACCTCGACCTCGCCCCCGGCGGCGTCCTCGCAGCGCCACCACCAGGCGAGGTCGCCCTCCTCGGCGGGGCGGAAGGTCGCGGGCTGCTCGGGCAGGTTCATCAGTCCTCCCGGACCGTCGTGGCCACGAAGGGCGGGCGGACCACGTCGAAGACCTCGCGGCGACCGCGGACGTCGACGCCGACCTGGCTGCCGTCCTCGACGACCGTCGACAGCAGCGCCAGGCCGACTCCGGTGCGCAGCGTCGGCGAGAACGTGCCCGAGGTGACCTCGCCGAGCAGGACGTCGGGTGTCAGGGAGACGCCCATGCCCGGGCGCGGGATGCCACGGCCGGTGGCCCGCAGGCCGTACAGGCGCCGGCGGGGTCCGGCCTCGCGCTCGGCGAGGAGCACGTCGCGGCCCCAGAACGCCTCCTTCTTCCACCCGACGGCCCAGCCCAGGCGGGCCTGGACCGGGGTGATGTCCATCGACACGTCCTGGCCGTGCAGCAGGTAGCCCATCTCGGTGCGCAGGGTGTCGCGGGCGCCGAGGCCGCAGGGAGTGATGCCGTACGGCTCCCCGGCCACCAGCAGCGCGTCCCACAGGTCGCCGGCGACCTCGTTCGGCGCCACCAGCTCGTAGCCGCGCTCACCGGTGTACCCGGTGCGGCAGACCGTGACCGGACCACCGGCGAGGTGCTGCTCGCCGAAGCTCATGTAGGGGAAGCCGCCGAGCAGGCCGACCGCCGCCAGGACCTCGTCGCTGCGCGGGCCCTGCAGGGCCAGCACGGCGTAGTCGCGGTGCTGGTCGGTGACCTCGACCCCGTCGGGCGCCGAGGCCTGCAGCCGGCGCACCACCTCGGCGGTGTTGGCGGCGTTCGGCACCAGCAGGAGGTCCTCGTCGCTGCGGTAGTAGACGATCAGGTCGTCGACCACGCCGCCGGTCTCGTCGTCGCAGCACAGCGTGTACTGCGCCCGGCCGGGCCCGATCCGGCCGAGGTCGTTGCTGAGGGTCGCGTTGACGTACGCCGCCGCGCCCGGCCCGGTCACGGTGGCCTTGCCCAGGTGGCTGACGTCGAAGAGGCCGACACCGGTGCGCACGGCCGTGTGCTCGGCGACCACACCGGTGGGGTACTCCAGGGGCATGCTCCACCCCCCGAACTCGGAGAGCTTGGCCCCCAGGGCGAGGTGCCGGTCGTGCAGCGGGGAGTGCAGGGACGCGTCGTCGGACATGCCCGGAAACCTAGCGCAGCGTGCGGCCCCGGAGCCCTGCGGCGGCGCAGGGCGCCCCGGCTATCCTGCGTCGGTGACGACCTACACCCTCCGCTCCGCCAGCCCCGCCAAGACCCGAGCCGACGTCGTGGTGATCGGCCTGGTCCAGGGCGACGACCGCCCGACGGTCGCCCCCGGCGGTGAGGACGTCGCCAAGGCCTGGGGCCGCAAGCTCAGCCCGATGCTGGCCTCCCTCGGGGTCACCGGCAAGGCCGGGGAGGTCACCCGGATCCCCACCGCGGGCACCCTCTCCTCCCCCGTCCTGCTGCTGGTCGGCCTCGGCACCGAGGTCTCCACGACCGCCCTGCGCGCCGCCGCCGGCAGCGCCGCCCGCGCGGCGACCAACGCCGCCTCGCTGGCCCTGGCCCTGCCAGCCACCAGCCCCGCCGAGGTCCGCGCGGTCACCGAGGGCTACCTGCTCGGCGCCTACGCCTTCACCGCCTACCAGGGCACCGGCAAGGACGGCAAGGCCGCGACGCGCGACGACCGTCCCGCCGACGTGGTCGTGCTGACCGCCGACGCCCGCAAGAAACCGACCGTCGCCGCCTTCGAGGAGGCGCGCGTCGTCGCCGCCGCCGTGGCCACCGCCCGCGACTGGGTCAACACGCCCCCCGGCGACCTCCGCCCGCCCGCGTTCGCCCGCGCCGTCGAGACCGCCGGCAGCGAGTTCGTCAAGGAGCACGCCCACGGCCGCGGCGCGCCCAAGGTCGGGGTCACCGTCTGGGACGAGGAGCAGCTCGCCGCCCAGGGCTTCGGCGGCCTGATCAGCGTGGGACGCGGGTCCTCCGAGCCGCCCCGCCTGGTCGAGCTCAGCTACGCCCCCAAGGGCGCCACCACGCACCTGGCCCTGGTCGGCAAGGGCATCACCTTCGACTCCGGCGGGCTGTCCATCAAGCCGGCGCAGGGCATGCACGAGATGAAGTCCGACATGGCCGGTGCCGCCGCGGTCGTCGCCGCCACCCTCGCGGTCGCCGCGCTGCGGCTGCCGGTGCGGGTCACGGCGTACGCCGCGATGGCCGAGAACATGCTCGGCTCGGACGCGACCCGTCCCGGTGACGTCGTGACGATCTACGGCGGGCGCACCGTCGAGGTCCTGAACACCGACGCCGAGGGCCGGATGGTGCTGGCCGACGCGCTGGTCAAGGCCGGCGAGGGCGAGCCCGACCTCGTCGTGGACGTCGCCACCCTGACCGGCGCCATGGTCGTGGCGCTCGGCGACCGGGTCGCCGGGGTGATGGGCGACGACGAGGTCGTGGCCCGGATGCGTGCGGCCGCGGTGGCCGCAGGCGAGGAGTCCTGGCCGATGCCGATCCCCGAGGAGATGCACGAGCGGGTCCGCACCAGCAAGGTCGCCGACCTCGCCCAGGTCGACTGGGTGCGGTGGGGCGGCGGGCTCTACGCCGCGGCGTTCCTGCGCGAGTTCGTCGCCGGGCGCCCGTGGGCGCACCTCGACATCGCCGGGCCGGCCTTCGGCAGCTCCGCCCACGGCCACGTCACCGCCGGCGGCACCGGGTACGGCGTCTCGACCCTCGTCGAGCTGGTCCGCGGCCTGGCCGACCAGGCCTGAGTCCCCGGGCCCGGACCGGCCCGTGCGGCGCCGCCCGCCCGGTCAGAGACCGAGCTGGCGGCGCTGCTCCTTCTGACGCTGCTTCTCCCGCGAGTTCCAGTCGCGCATCCGCTGGGGGATGCCGACCAGGCCGGCGTCGTACGACGGCACCTGGTGGTGGTTGCAGAAGTCGTGCGCCCACCCGATCGACGGCACCCGGCGCCGGGTCCACTCGCCGTCGCGCGCGACGAGCAGCAGGGTCACGTCGCTGACGGCGGTGCGGGGCTCCACGAAGCCCTCAACGCCGTGCCGTGCGGTGACGAACTCGAGCAGGTGCTGCTCGTCGACGCGGGTCGCCGCGCGCACCCGGGTCGAGCCCGTACGTGCGCCGTCCTTGGCGGGCCTGCTCATCCTCGTACGCCCACCGCCGCGGAAGCGGTCCCAGATCGCCATGCCCCCAGTCTGCCCTGCCGCCCCAGGTCATCCGGGCACGACGCGGCGCGCCACACCCCTGCGGCCCCTGGCCAGGACCCTGGTAGGAAGTGCAAGGATGGGTCCGCCGACCCTGGCGGCCGGCGCCCACCGCCCGCAGCGAGAGGACCAGCGTGCCCGGACCGGACTTCGACGTGCTCGTCCTCGGCGCGGGCTCAGGCGGGTACGCCTGTGCGTTGCGGGCCGCCCAGCTCGGCCTCACCGTCGCCCTGGTCGAGAAGGACAAGGTCGGCGGCACCTGCCTGCACGAGGGCTGCATCCCCACCAAGGCGCTGCTGCACGCCGCCGAGGTCGCCGACTCCGCGCGCGACGCTGCGCAGTTCGGGGTGCGGGCCACGCTCGAGGGCATCGACGTGCCGGCGGTCAACGCCTACCGCGACGGCGTGGTCTCCCGGCTCCACAAGGGGCTCACCGGTCTGGTCAAGGGCCGCGGGATCACCACCGTGGCCGGCACCGGCCGCCTCACCGGCCCGCACGAGGTCACCGTCGACGGCACCGCGTACACCGGGCGTCACGTCGTGCTGGCCTCCGGCTCGCGGCCCCGGCTCCTGCCCGGCCTCGAGGTCGACGGCGTCCGGGTGCTGACCTCCGAGGACGCCCTGCGCCTCGAGCACGTACCGGCCTCGGTGGTGGTGCTCGGCGGTGGTGTGATCGGCTGCGAGTTCGCCAGCGTCTGGCGCAGCTTCGGCGCCGAGGTGACGATCCTCGAGGCCCTGCCCCGGCTGGTCGCCGGCGAGGAGGCCGCGTCGTCGGCCGCGCTGCAGCGCGCCTTCCGCAAGCGCGAGATCACCGTCCGCACCTCGACCCCGTTCCAGAGCCTGAAGGAGACCGACGACGGCGTCGCGGTCACCGTCGAGGGCGGTGACGTGATCGAGGCCGAGCTGGTCCTCGTCGCCGTCGGCCGCGCCCCCGTCACCGAGGACCTCGGCTACGAGGAGCACGGCGTCACCCTCGACCGGGGCTTCGTGGTCACCGACGATCGCTGCCGCACCGGCGTCGAGGGCCTCTGGGCCGTCGGCGACATCGTGCCCGGCCTGCAGCTGGCCCACCGCGGTTTCGCACAGGGCATGTTCGTCGCCGAGGAGATCGCCGGCCTCGCGCCGGCCCCAGTCGACGAGCTGGCCGTCCCCCGCGTGACCTACTCCCACCCCGAGGTCGCCTCGGTCGGACTCACCGAGGAGCAGGCCGTCGAGCAGCACGGTGCCGACGGCGTCGAGACCCTGACCTACGACCTCGGCGGCAACGGCAAG
>JBBSKO010000088.1:0-8444 GCA_038256225.1 Propionibacteriales bacterium
GCCAAGGTCGGCGACGACAAGATCGTCGAGGAGGCCCGGCGCGCCGTGGAGGCCGGTCACCGCGTGACGGTGTGCACCGCCGACCGGATCCTGCAGGGGCGCGCGCTGCACGCCGGGGCCGAGACGATCAGCCCGTCCTGGCTGCTCGACCTGCTCTGAGAGCGCCGCCGGGTGCGGTCAGGACCGTGCGGGCTGCTCCCCGAGGCGTGTCCGCAGGACCTCGACCCCCGGCCCCGAGAGGTCGGCACGTCCGACCCGTCGTCCGGTGAGCGCCATCACCAGCGCCTCGCTGGTCCCGCTCACGGCCGGGCCCGATCCCCAGGACCACTCCTGGTCCTCGGCGACCAGCCGGAGGCCGCGCGCCCGGCGCCGGGGGACGAGGCCGGGCACGCCCGGCGGCAGCCAGTCGAGCAGCAGGCGCCAGTCGTCCAGGTCGGCGTCGTCGGGCAGGCCCAGGGGCCGGGCACAGTCCCGCAGGTGCACGCAGCCGTCCGCGAGCTGACCCCTCGGGCCCACGCCCGGGGCCCGCACGCGCGTCTCCGCACGGTCACGGAGCAGTCCCGTCAGCTCCTGGACGGGGCGCCGCGCCACGTCGGCGGCGACCGCGGCGCTGGCGCGGTCGAGGGACCCCCGAGCGCGCAGCACCTGCACCGCGAACGCTCCGGCGCCACCGGCGAGCGGCATGACGAGATGGCCGAGGACCTCACGCACGGTCCACGCGTCGCAGAGGCTGGGGGTCTCGAGCTGGTCGTCGTCGAGGCCGTCGAAGAAGTCGGCCAGCCTCCGGCGACCGGCAGCCGTCCGTGCGTGGACATCCATCCGGGGAGGATAGGGCGGCCGCCGCTGCGTCGCTCAGGCCTGGGCGACCCGGGCCAGGGCCAGCGACACCGCGCCGAGCACCTCCGCGCGCTCCCCGAGGGCGCCGGAGCGCACCTCGAGACCGCCGACCACGTCGGGGTCGGCGTGGTCCCGCAGCCCGGCCCGGACCCCGTCGAGCACGTCCGCTGCCCGGCCGAGCGGACCGCCGACGACCACCACGGACGGATCGAGGGCGGTGACCAGGTCGGCCAGCACCCGGCCGACCTGCTGCCCGGCGCGGCGCAGCACCCGGCGTACGTCCTGGTGCCCCTGGTCGGCGAGCCCCACGAGGTCCTCCACGGCCGCGCCGTGGACGGGCCGCAGCAGGTCCTGCAGGCGGTCGGTGGAGACCTCGGTCTCCAGGCAGCCACGACGTCCGCAGCGGCAGGCCAGGCCGTCGGGCACCGACGTCACGTGGCCGAGCTCGCCGGCGCGACCGCCGGCGCCGCGGTGCAGGCGGCCGCCCAGGACGAGCCCGGCCCCGACGCCGCTGGCCAGCTTGACGTAGACGACGTCGGCGACCAGCCGCGCGCTGCCCCGGCCCAGCTCGGCCAGGGCGCCGAGGTTGGCGTCGTTGTCGACGTGCACCGCGACCCCGACCAGCCGGGCGAGGACCTGCTCGGGGTCGACCCCGGCCCACGCGGGCATCAGGGCGGCGTCGAGCTCGCGGGTGCCGCGGGCCAGGGGCGCGGGCAGGCAGGCCCCGACCGCCCGGAGCCGGGCGACGTCCTCGCCGGCCCGGTCGACCGCCTCGCGCACCATCGCGGCGGCCTGCTCGAGCGCGGCGCCGCCGAGGCCGTCGACGTCGAGGACCCGGCGCTCCTCCGCGAGCACCTCGCCCGCCCGGTCGGCCACGACGACTCGCACGTGGCGGTGGCCGAGGTCGACCCCGGCCACGATGCCGGTGGGGGCGCTGAGGCGTACCAGGACCGGCGGGCGACCGCTGCCGCCGCGGTGGGGGCGGACCCGCTCGCTGGTCTCCACGACGCGTCCGGCCTCGATCAGCTCGGCGACGAGGCTCGAGACGGTGGCCCGCGACAGCCCGGTGCCGCGCACCAGGTCGGCGCGGCTCAGGGCGCCCTCGCGGGCCAGGACCACGGTGATCGCCTGCGCGTTGCCGGCGCGCAGGCGGGCCAGCGCGCCGGTCGTGGTCATGGGCCCCAGCCTAGGAGCCTCGCCGGTAGGTTCGGCGCCCATGAGCCGCCCGCCCGCCCTGCGCTTCCACGGCCCCGTCCTGCCCGACGGGGAGACCCGCACCCTCTACGTCGTCGACGGTCACGTCACCTACGAGCCGCAGGCCGGCGCGGAGACGGCGGGGGAGGGGTGGGTCCTGCCCGGCCTGGTCGACGCGCACTGCCACGTCGGGCTGGAGAGCCACGGGGCCGTCGACGAGGCCACGACCGAGCGGCAGGCCCTGGCCGACCGTGAGGTCGGGGCGCTGCTGCTGCGCGACTGCGGGTCGGCCGCCGAGACGGCCTGGGTCCAGGAGCGCGACGACCTGCCCCGGCTGATCCGTTGCGGGCGGCACCTGGCCCGCACCCGCCGCTACATCCGCAACTACGCCCACGAGGTCGAGCCCGACGACCTCCCTGCGTACGTCGCGACCGAGGCCGGTCGCGGGGACGGCTGGGTCAAGCTGGTCGGCGACTGGATCTCGCGCGACGAGGGCGACCTGGCCCCGTCGTTCCCGGCCGACACCTTCGCGGAGGCGATCGCGGTCGCCCACGAGCACGGTGCCCGGGTCACCGCGCACTGCTTCGGCCACACCGTCCTGCCGCAGCTGATCGAGGCCGGCATCGACTGCATCGAGCACGGCACCGGCCTGACCCCCGACCTGGTCGAGGCGATGGCCGCGCAGGGGACCGCCCTGGTGCCGACGGTGATGCAGCTGGAGAACTTCCCCGGGTACGCCGACGCGGGGGAGGAGAAGTTCCCCCGCTACGCCACCACGATGCGCGACCTGTACGCGCGCCGCCGCGAGACGATCATGTCCGCGCACGAGGCCGGCGTGGCGATCTACGCCGGCACCGACGCCGGGGGCGTGCTGCCCCACGGCGGGATCACCGGGGAGGTGCGCGCCCTGGCCGGGCTCGGGTTCACCGCCGAGGCCGCGCTCGGCGCCGCGTCGTGGAGCGCGCGGACCTGGCTCGGCCACCCCGGGCTGGAGGAGGGTGCCCCGGCCGACCTCGTCGTCTACGACCGCGACCCGCGTACGGACCTCTCGGTGCTCGACACCCCCTCCCGCGTGGTGCTGCGGGGCGCGGTCGTCGGCTCCCGCTGACGTCGGCCGGCACGGTACGTCTGGGGGCGTTCGGACGGCGTGTCGCCCCACAGACGTGCCGCGGCGGTCGGCGGCGGGAGCCGGATTCGGCCGCAGGCCCGCCCCGTGGCAGACTGACCCGCTGAGTCCACGCGTGCGGACCCTCTCGCCGGACGCGCTGGCCCTCCGGGGCGTCCCGCCTGGTGTTTCCCCACCCGTTGCGGCCCGCCCCACCACACCACGAGTTCCGAGGAGACACCACAGACGTGGCCGTCAAGATTCGTTTGAAGCGCCTGGGCAAGGTCCGGGTCCCGCAGTACCGCATCGTCGTCGTCGACAGCCGTAAGAAGCGCGACGGCCGGGTGATCGAGGAGATCGGTCGGTACCAGCCCAAGGAGGAGCCCTCCGTCATGGTGGTGCAGTCCGAGCGGGCGCAGTACTGGCTCGGCGTCGGCGCCCAGCCGACCGAGGCCGTCGAGGCCATCCTCAAGGTCACCGGCGACTGGCAGACCTTCAAGGGCCTGCCGGGCACCGAGGGCACGCTGCGCGTCAAGGACGCCAAGCGCGCCAAGCAGGACATCTTCAACGAGGCCCTGAAGGAGGCGCACGGCTCCGGCGGTGCCGCCGCCACGACCAAGTCGGAGAAGTCCGACAAGGCCGAGAAGGCCGAGAAGCCCGCCAAGAAGGCCGAGGCCAAGGCGGACGCCGAGGCCAAGACCCCGGAGTCGGAGACGCCCGAGGGCGCCACCGTCGAGGCCGAGGCCAACGAGCCGGCCGAGAAGACCCCGAGCGACGCCCCGGCGGAGAACTGACGCCATGCTCGCCGATGCTCTCGAGCACCTTGTGCGTGGTGTGGTCGACAACCCCGACGACGTCGTGGTGTCGGACAAGCAGCTGCGCCGCGGTCCCCTGCTCGAGGTCCGGGTCCACCCCGACGACCTCGGCAAGGTGATCGGCCGTGGCGGGCGTACGGCGACCGCGTTCCGCACCGTCGTGAGCGCCCTCGCGGGCCGCGAGGGTGCGCGGATCGACTTCGTCGACGTCGACCGACGCCGCTGAGCGCAGCACCACCGAGCAGCAGACGACAGGGTGTCGCCCCACCGGGGCGGCACCCTGTCGTGTCCCACCAGCAGCCCCAGCCTCCACCCGCGGCTCCGGCCGCGCCGCACCCCATGATGAGGAGCACACCCGTGGACCAGATCGAGGTCGTCGTCGGTCGGCTCGGCAAGCCGCACGGCCTGCGCGGCGAGCTGACCGTGGAGCTGCGCACCGACGAGCCCGAGCGTCGGTTCGCGGTGGGTGCGGTCCTGCGCACGGAGCCCCCGCGCGGCGGGGTGTTCCTGCACCGGTCGCTCGAGGTGACCGCCACGCGGTGGCACCAGGGCGTGCTGCTGGCCACGTTCGCCGGGCTCGAGGACCGTACGGCCGCGGAGTCGGCCCGCGGCGTCCTGCTGCGCGCCGACGTCGACCCGTCGGAGCGACCGGAGGACCCGGAGGAGTTCTACGACCACCAGCTCGTCGGGCTCGCGGTGCACGACCTGGACGGCACGCGGATCGGCGAGGTGACGGGCCTCCAGCACGGTGCGCAGGACCTGCTCGTGGTCCGCACCCCGGACGGCCGCGACGCGCTCGTCCCCTTCGTGTCCGCCCTCGTGCCCGAGGTCGACCTGGACGCCCGGAGGGTCGTGGTCGCCGACCGGCCGGGCCTGGTCACGCCGTTCCCCGAGGAGCCCGGGAAGGCCCAGGACGAGGCGTGAGGCTGGACTACCTCACCATCTTCCCGGCCTACCTGGACGCGCTGCGGCTCTCGCTGCCCGGCCGGGCAGCCGCGTCGGGGCTGGTCGAGGTGCACGTCCACGACCTGCGCGACTGGACCCACGACCGGCACCGCACGGTCGACGACAGCCCGTACGGTGGCGGCGCCGGGATGGTGATGAAGCCCGGGCCGTGGGGCGAGGCCCTGGACGGGCTCGGCGTCGGCGCCGAGGGCTCCGGCACGACCACGCTGGTGGTGCCCACCCCCTCCGGAGCCCCGTTCACTCAGGCAGCGGCCCGCGAGCTGGCCACGCGCGAGCGCCTGGTCTTCGCCTGCGGCCGCTACGAGGGCATCGACCAGCGGGTGCTCGACCACGCCGCCGACCGGGTCGAGGTGCGCGAGGTCTCGCTGGGCGACTACGTCCTCAACGGCGGCGAGGTCGCCGCGCTCGCGGTGACCGAGGCCGTCGTACGCCTCCTGCCGGGCTTCATGGGCAACGCCGCGTCGCTGACCGAGGAGAGCCACGAGGACGGGCTGCTGGAGTACCCCGTCTACACCAAGCCGGCCTCCTGGCGTGGCCACGACGTCCCGCCGGTGCTGCTGTCCGGTGACCACGGGGCCGTCGCCGCGTGGCGCGCCGAGCAGTCCCGGCGGCGTACGGCGCAGCGCCGCCCCGACCTGCTGCACCCGGGCGAGGTGCTGGCCGGCGCGGGGGAGTGGGCGGCCGTGCCGGCGACCCGGGCCGATGCCGGCGAGCTGCTCACGCTGCAGCGGGCCTGCTGGGTGCAGGAGGCGCTGGCGATCGGCTCGACGGACGTCGTCCCCGCCCTGCACGAGACCCTCGACGACGTCGTGGCCGGGCTCGAGGAGTGGCAGACCCGGGTGGTCCGCGTCGCCGGGCGCCTGGTGGGCTCGGTGCGCGGGCGCCTGGAGGGCACCACCTGGCACGTCGGGCGCCTGATGGTCGCGCCCGACCTGCAGGGCCGCGGCCTGGGGCGGGCCCTGCTGGCCCACGCCGAGTCGCTCGCACCGGCGGAGGCCACGTCGTGCTCGCTGGTCACCGGGGCCGCCAGTGCGGCCAACATCCGCAGGTACCGCAGGGCGGGCTACCGCGAGCGTCCCGACCTCGAGGCGCCCCCCGCCGGGGTCGTGCTGACCCGACGGATTTCCCGGCGCTGACGGCGCTGTGGCAGAATCACCGTTCGGCCAGTCGGCCAAATGAGGACCCTCCCGAGGACCTGCTCCGGCAGGAGGGTCTGCGTCGCGCTCCTGCCACAGGGGGATGCGGACGCCACCGGCACCCAGCACTGGCCTCCTGCGAGAACCATCGACCGCGGCTGACCTGTGGCACCCGCGAGGAGACACCCATGACCAACCACCTCGTCACCGAGATCGGCAGCGCCATCAAGCGCGACGACCTCCCGAACTTCCGTGGCGGCGACACCGTCAAGGTCCACGTGAAGGTCGTCGAGGGCAACCGCGCCCGCGTCCAGATCTTCCAGGGCGTCGTGATCCGCGTCCACGGCTCCGGCATCGGCCGCACCTTCACCGTCCGCAAGGTCTCCTTCGGCGTCGGCGTGGAGCGCACCTTCCCGATGCACTCCCCGATCTTCGAGAAGATCGAGGTCGTCACCCGCGGCGACGTGCGTCGCGCGAAGCTGTACTACCTGCGCAACCTGCGCGGCAAGGCCGCCAAGATCCGCGAGCGTCGCTGATCGAGCCAGGCCCACCGGCCTAGGATCCGAGCGTGAGCACCGAGGACACCGCCGTCGACCGGTCCGACCGGGACGACGAGCAGTCCTCGGGCTCACGCCAGGGCACGGGCCGGTGGCTGCTCGGCCTGCTGTTCACCACCGTCCTGCTGGCGCTGCTGGTCAAGACCTTCCTGCTGCAGGCGTTCTACATCCCGTCCACGTCGATGGAGCCCGGCCTCGAGGTCGGCGACCGCATCCTGGTCCAGAAGGTCTCGACGTGGGTCGGCAGCCCCGACCGCGGTGACGTCGTCGTCTTCGAGGACCCCGGCGGCTGGCTCGGCGCCCAGGGCGAGCCCGAGGGCAACGCCCTGACCTCGACGCTCGGCGCGGTCGGGCTCTACCCCGAGGGCGGCCACCTCGTGAAGCGCGTCGTCGGTGTCGAGGGCGACGTCATCGAGTGTTGCGACGCCGACGGCAGGATCATGGTCAACGGCTACCCGCTCGACGAGGACGGGTACGTCCGAGGCGCGGACCTCACCTGCAACGGCCCGATGACGGGCAACTGCGACTGGACCGCCGGCCCGGTGCCCGCGGGCGAGATCTTCGTGATGGGCGACAACCGCGACGCCTCCGGCGACTCCACGACGCACCTGTGCACGGCGATGGAGACCGACTGCACCGACGACCCGTTCGTCGAGGAGGACCTCGTCGTGGGCACCGTGCTCGCCACGGTCTGGCCCCTCGACCGCCTCGGCCTCCAGGGCGGCAGCCCGGCGTCGTTCGACGACGTGCCCGACCCGGTCACGGCTCCCTGAGGTGTCCCTGCTCCCGCGCGGGTCGACGGTCCGCCGTGACGCGGGCCTCTACGGCTACGAGCGCGCTCTGCGCCGCCAGGGGTTCGGACCCGTGGCCGGGGTCGACGAGGCCGGGCGCGGCGCCTGCGCCGGCCCCCTGGTCGCCGGCGCCGCGATCCTCCCCGAGGGCCGCGCCGGCGTGGTGCCCGGCCTGGCCGACTCCAAGCTGCTGACCCCGCGCGCCCGGGAGCGGTGCTACGAGCAGGTCGTAGGCCGCGCCGTCGCCTGGTCCGTCGTCGTCGTCGGCCACGAGGAGTGCGACCGCCTCGGGATGCACGTGGCCAACCTCGAGGCGCTGCGACGCGCGGTGGCCCTGCTCGAGCTGCCCCCGGCGTACGTCCTGACCGACGGGTTCCCCGTGGACGGCCTGGGCACGCCCGGCCTGGCGGTGTGGAAGGGCGACCGGGTCGCGGCCTGCATCGCCGCGGCCTCGGTGCTGGCCAAGGTGACCCGCGACCGGATCATGACCGACCTGGACGCGGACTGGCCCCAGTACGACTTCCGCACCCACAAGGGCTACATCACCGACGTGCACGCCGCCGCCCTCGAGCAGCACGGTCCCTCGCCGGTGCACCGGATGCGCTTCGTCAACGTGCGCCGGGCCGCCGGTCTCGAGCCGCCCGCGGAGCCGCCCGCGGAGCCGCCCGCGGAGTCGCCCGTAGGGGCGGCCGTGCACAATGAAGCCGTCATCGACCGCCCGTCCGCCGTGCCGTACCAGGAGGTCCGATGAGCGCCGAGGAACTCGAGCAGTACGAGACCGAGATGGAGCTGACGCTCTACCGGGAGTACCGCGACGTCGTCGGCATCTTCAAGTACGTCGTGGAGACCGACCGGCGCTTCTACCTGTGCAACCAGGTCGACGTGAAGGCGCGCACCGAGGCCGGCGAGGTCTTCTTCGAGGTCTCGATGACCGACGCCTGGGTGTGGGACATGTACCGCCCGGCGCGCTTCGCCAAGAACGTGAAGGTGCTGACGTTCAAGGACGTCAACGTCGAGGAGCTCAGCGGCGCGGAGACCGAGCA
>JBBSKO010000089.1:0-8387 GCA_038256225.1 Propionibacteriales bacterium
CGACGCGCTGGCGCAGGCCGGCGTCGACCCCGCGACGTACGACGCCGAGGAGCAGGCCGACGACCTCGTCGAGGACGACCGGACCGCCGTCGAGTCCGCCGCCCGCCAGCTGGCCACCCCGGAGATGGTCCGCGCCCTCGAGGCCGTGCAGCAGCAGGCCCGCGACGTCTGCGGCACCTCGCTCACCCTGTAGGACTCTCTGGGACCTTCCGGGACCTTCGAGGCCGGGGTCCCGATTGCCGACCGGGGCGGGTCTGACTAGATTGCACCGGACGGTGGTGCGTCCCCACCGCCGGACCGACGAAAAGGATCTGCAGTGGCTCTGCCCCCGCTCACGACCGAACAGCGTCAAGCCGCCCTCGCGAAGGCGGCGGCCTCCCGCCGGGAGCGCGCCGAGGTCAAGAACCGTCTGAAGAACTCGGGGGCCTCCATCTCGGACGTGCTCGCCCAGGGACAGAGCAACGAGGTCATCGGCAAGATGAAGGTCGTCGACCTCCTGCAGTCGATGCCCGGCCTGGGCAAGGTCCGGGCCCGCCAGACCATGGAGCGCCTCGGCATCGCCGAGTCCCGCCGCGTCCGCGGGCTCGGCACCAAGCAGGTCGCCGCGCTGCAGCGCGAGTTCGCCGCGGGTGAGTGACCGGGACCCGTCGGGGTCCCGCAGCCGGCTGGTCGTGCTGGCCGGGCCGACGGCGGTCGGCAAGGGCACCGTGGCCGCCGCCGTGCGCGAGCGCCACCCCGAGGTCTGGATCTCGATCTCGGCCACCACGCGGCCACCGCGCCCCGGCGAGCGGCACGGCGAGCACTACTGGTTCGTGACGCCCGACGAGTTCGACGCGATGATCACGCGCGGCGACCTGCTGGAGTGGGCCGTGGTGCACGGCACCCACCGGTACGGCACCCCGCGCGGCCCGGTCGAGGAGGCCCTGGCCGTCGGGCGGTCGGCCCTGCTGGAGATCGACCTGCAGGGCGCGCGCCAGGTGCGCCGCACCATGGCCGAGGCGCTGTTCGTCTTCCTCAAGCCGCCGTCCTGGGAGGAGCTGGTCCGCCGCCTGGTCGGCCGGGGGACCGAGACCGAGGCCGAGCGCGAGCGCCGGCTGGCCACCGCCCGCGACGAGCTGGCCGCCGAGTCCGAGTTCGACGTCACCGTCGTCAACCGCGAGATTCACGCTGCGGCGGACGAGTTGGTAGCCTTGATGAGCGGGCCCACCCCCGCCTGAGCGGCGCGCCCGGCCGGATCCCGGCCTGGCCCCGACCCCCAGTCACCGCCCCACCGCCCCCGACCCAAGCGAGGCCACGCGTGTCCAGCCCCAACATCGGCGCCGAGGGTGTCACCAACCCGCCCATCGACGACCTGCTCACCAAGACCGACAGCAAGTACCAGCTGGTCCTCTACAGCGCCAAGCGCGCCCGGCAGATCAACGCCTACTACTCCCAGCTCGGCGAGGGCCTGCTCGAGTACGTCGGCCCGCTCGTCGAGACCCACGTGCAGGAGAAGCCGCTCTCGATCGCGCTCCGCGAGATCGACGGCGACCTGCTGACCTGCGAGGCGGTCGACCCCGCCGAGCTCGCCGCCGAGGAGGCCGCCGCCGCTCAGGCGCAGGCCGACGCCGTGGCCACCGCGCAGAACGGCTGATCCTGACCAGCGCCGCGCCGTCGGCCCCGTCGGGGTCGACGGCACCCCGGGTGGTCCTCGGCGTGGCCGGCGGGATCGCGGCCTACAAGGCCTGCGAGCTGCTGCGCCGCCTGACCGAGTCGGGCCACGACGTCACCGTCGTGCCGACCGCCGCGGCGCTCGAGTTCGTCGGCGCGCCCACCTGGGCCGCGCTGTCCGGTCGCCCGGTCGCCTCGGACGTGTGGACCGGCGTGCACGAGGTGCCCCACGTACGGCTGGGCCAGCAGGCCGACCTCGTCGTCGTGGCCCCGGCCACCGCCGACCTCCTCGCCCGGGCCGCGCACGGCCTGGCCGACGACCTGCTCACCAACACCCTGCTCACCGCGCGCTGCCCGGTGGTGCTCGCCCCGGCGATGCACACCGAGATGTGGGAGCACCCCGCCACCCGCGCCAACGTCGCTACGCTCCGCTCCCGCGGGGTCGTCGTCGTCGAGCCCGCCGAGGGTCGGCTGACCGGCGCCGACACCGGCAAGGGACGCCTGCCGGACCCGGCCGAGATCGCCGCCGTCGCGCTCGAGGTGCTGGCCCGCGGGGTCGCCGCCCCGGACCTCGCCGGGCGTACCGTCGTGGTGTCGGCCGGGGGCACCCGCGAGCGCATCGACCCGGTCCGGTTCCTCGGCAACCGCTCGTCGGGCCTGCAGGGCTACGCCCTGGCCCGCGCCGCCGCGGCCCGGGGCGCCCGGGTCCGCCTGGTCGCCGCCAACACCTCCCTCCCGGACCCGGCCGGCGTCTCGGTGGTCCACGTCGAGACGACCGCCGAGCTGCACGCGGCCGTGCTCGCGGCCCGCGACGGCGCCGACGCCGTGGTGATGGCCGCCGCCCCCGCCGACTTCCGCCCGGTCGGGGAGCAGCACCACAAGATCAAGAAGGCCGCCGACGGCTCCGCGCCGGTCCTCGAGCTGACCCAGAACCCCGACGTCCTGCGCGAGCTGGTCGAAACCCGCCGTACCGGAGAGGTGCTGGTCGGCTTCGCCGCCGAGACCGGCGACGACGCCACGGGCGTGCTGGACCTGGCCCGGGCCAAGCTCGCCCGCAAGGGGTGCGACCTGCTGGTGGTCAACGACGTCAGCGGGGGAGCGGTCTTCGGCCAGGCCGACAACCAGGCCGTCGTGCTCGCCGCCGACGGCGCCGAGGTCGACGTGCCCCGCGGGCCGAAGTCGGCGCTGGCCCACGTGGTGTGGGACCAGGTCGCGCTCCGGCTCGCCGCCCCCGGCGCCGACGCGCCCGCACGCCAGCTGTAACGCTGTGTTACTTCATCTGGTGCGGCGTCACGACGCCGGACCAGATGAACTAACACAGCGTTACAGCGCGCGCGCCGGTACGCCGCCGGCCCGGCCGCCGGTGGTACGCCGCCGCTCCAGCGCGGCTGACCACGGACCGGGACGGTCGTCCCGCGATTCGGGATCGCCCGCGCGGCGGGTCTAGCCTTCCCCCGTCCGGGAGCACCCCGGTCGTGCCTATGAACCTGCCCGAACGGAGCAACAGTGCCTGGACGTCTCTTCACCTCTGAATCGGTCACCGAGGGTCACCCGGACAAGATCGCCGACCAGATCAGCGACTCGATCCTCGACGCCATGCTCGCCCAGGACCCGCACAGCCGGGTCGCGGTCGAGACCCTGCTGACCACCGGCCTGGTCGTGGTCGCGGGCGAGGTGACCACCACCGGCTACGTCGACATCAAGCAGGTCGTGCGCGACCGGATCCTCGAGATCGGTTACGACCACTCCGACAAGGGCTTCGACGGCGAGAGCTGCGGCGTCATGGTCGCGATCGGCGGCCAGTCCGGTGACATCGCCCAGGGCGTCGACACCGGTCACGAGTCCCGTACGGGTTCCGTCGACGCCATGGACAAGCAGGGCGCCGGCGACCAGGGGCTGATGTTCGGCTACGCCTGCGACGACACCGCCGAGCTAATGCCGCTGCCGATCAAGATCGCGCAGACGCTCTCGGAGCGGCTCTCGGCCGTGCGCAAGGACGGGACGCTGCCCTACCTGCGCCCCGACGGGAAGACCCAGGTCACGATCGAGTACGACGCCGACAACCGCCCGGTCCGCGTCGACACCGTCGTGCTGTCGACCCAGCACGCCGAGGAGGTCGAGCTGGACACCCTCGAGCCCGAGATCAAGAAGCACGTCATCGACCACGTGCTCGCGCAGTTCGACATCGCCTCGGCCGACTACCGGTTGCTGGTCAACCCGACCGGACGCTTCGTGGTCGGCGGTCCGATGGGCGACGCCGGCCTGACCGGCCGCAAGATCATCGTCGACACCTACGGTGGGATGGCCCGCCACGGCGGCGGCGCGTTCTCCGGCAAGGACCCCTCGAAGGTCGACCGCTCGGCGGCCTACGCCATGCGCTGGGTGGCCAAGAACGTCGTCGCCGCGGGCCTGGCCCGTCGCTGCGAGGCCCAGGTCGCCTACGCCATCGGCAAGGCGCAGCCGGTCGGGGTCTTCATCGAGACCTTCGGCACCGGCACCGTGGCCGACGAGAAGATCCAGGCCGCCGTGCTCGAGGTCTTCGACCTCCGCCCGGCCGCGATCGTGCAGGACCTCGACCTGCTGCGCCCGATCTACGCCCGCACCGCGGCGTACGGCCACTTCGGTCGCGAGCACGAGGACTTCACCTGGGAGCGCACCGACCGCGCCGACGCCCTGCGCGCGGCCGTCGGCGCCTGACCCTGCTCACCGCCAGGCCCTCACCGGGTCCGTCTGCCGGCCCGCGGCCTGTCGCCGCGGGCTGGTAGACACCGGGCCATGGCAGGACGAGGCAGCAGCTCGAGCGGGGGGACCGGTGACGCCGGGCCCGACCCCGAGCTGCTGCCCGGCCTGGTGCGCCAGGAGGTCCGCGTCTCCCAGGCCCGCGCCCGCGAGACCCGGGCCCGCAAGGCCGCCGCGGCGGCCACCGCCGAGGTCGACCCGGTCGCCCGCGTCCTCGTCGACGCCCCGCTGGCCCACCTGGACCGCGACTTCGACTACTCCGTGCCGGCCTCGATGGACCAGGCCGCCCGTCCGGGCGTGCGGGTCAAGGTCCGCTTCGCCGGTCACGAGGCCGACGGCTACGTCCTGGAGCGGACGGCGACCTCGGCCCACGGCGGGACGCTGACCCCGCTGCGCCGCGTCGTCGGTGCGGAGTCGGTGCTCTCGCCGGTCGTGGCCGGGCTCGCGGCCGAGGTCGCCGAGCGGTACGCCGGCACCCGCGCCGACGTGCTCCGCCTCGCGGTCCCACCGCGCCACGCGGCGGCCGAGAAGCAGCCCACCGCCCCCGCGGCCGAGCCCGCCCGCTGGGACGCCGCGGCCGCCGCCGCGGCCTGGGCCGATCACGACACGGGGGAGGCTTTCCTGCGCCACCTGCGCCACCTGCGCGAGGCGGGCGCCCCCCGCGCCGCTTGGCACCCGGCGCCCGGGACCGACTGGCCGCGCTCGCTGGCCCACGCCGCCGCGGCCACGCTGGCCGGCGGCCGGGGGTCCCTGCTCTGCGTGCCCGACGGGCGCGACGTCGCGCGGGTCTCGGCCGCGCTGGAGGACGTGCTGGGGCCCGGCCACCACGTCGCCCTGACCGCCGAGGCCGGTCCGGCCGCGCGCTACCGCGACTTCCTGGCCGTCTCCCGCGGGGTGCGCCGGGTCGTGGTCGGCACCCGTGCCGCGGCCCTGGCGCCGGTGCACGACCTGGGGCTGGTGGCGGTGTGGGACGACGGCGACGACCTGCTGGCCGAGCCGCGCGCGCCCTACCCCCACGCCCGCGAGGTGCTGCTGCTGCGCGCCGCCCGGGAGGGGACCGCCGCGCTGGTCGGCGGGTTCGGCGCCACGGCCGAGGCGGCGTACCTGCTGCGCACCGGGTGGGCGCGGCCGCTGCGCGCCACCCGGGCGACCGTGCGCGACCGGGTGCGCGTCGAGGTGGCCGGTGCCACCGACCTGGCCCGGGAGCGCGACCCGCACGGCCGCGGTGCGCGGGTGCCCGCGGCCGCCCACGCCGTGCTCCGCGCCGGCCTCGAGCAGGGCCCCGTCCTGGTGCAGACACCGCGCCGGGGGTACGCCGCCGCGCTCGCCTGCGACCGCTGCCGCACCCCGTGCCGCTGCCCGCGGTGCACCGGCCCGCTGGCGCTGGTGGGCCCGCTCGAGCCGCCGGTCTGCCGTTGGTGCGCGACCCCCGCGCAGGCGTGGAGCTGTCCGGAGTGCGGCGGGCACGGCCTGCGGGCCCCCGTCGTCGGCGACGTGCGGACGGCCGAGGAGCTCGGCCGGGCCTTCCCCCGGGCCCGGGTGCGCACCTCGGCCGGTGACCGCGTCCTGCCCCACGTCGACGCGACCCCCCAGGTCGTGGTCGCCACGCCCGGTGCCGAGCCGGTCGCCGAGGGCGGTTACGCCGCGGTGCTGCTGCTCGACGCCTGGCTGCTCCTGGACCGCGTCGACCTGCGCGCCGAGGAGGAGGCGCTGCGCCGCTGGAGCAACGCGGTGGCCCTGGCCCGTCCGGGGGCCCGCGCCGTGGTGGTGGCCGACCCCGCCCACCCGGCCGTGCAGGCGCTGGTGCGCTGGGACCAGCCCGGCCACGCCGAGCGGGAGGTCGACCAGCGCCGTGCGGCCCACCTGCCCCCGTCCTCGCGGCTGGCCAGCCTCACCGCCGAGCCCGGTGCGCTCGACGACGCCCTGACCCTGCTCGCCCCGCCGGGCTCCGCCGAGGTGCTCGGCCCCGCCCCGGTCGCCGACGGCCGGGAGCGCGTGGTCGTCCGGGTGCCGAGGGGCGAGGGGGCCGCCCTGTCCCGCGCGCTGGGGGAGCTCCAGCGCGTCCGGTCCGCCCGCAAGCTCGACCCCGTCCGCGTGCAGGTCGACCCCCCGACGCTCTGAGCCCACCGACGGGCACCACCGACGGGCACCACCGACGGGCAGCGGCGTCCCGGGTCCGGCCTCCTAGGATGGGTGGGCGCGGCCGGTCCCTCGCCGCCCCGGCCTCCCAGCCGGTCCCGTACCCCTTCAGGAGGACCCACCCCCGATGGCACTCCAGCCCATCCGCCTGTTCGGTGACCCGGTGCTGCGGCGCGCCGCGACGCCGGTCATCGACTTCGACAAGGAGCTGCGCACCCTCGTCGCGGACCTGACGGAGACCATGCTCGAGGCGCCCGGGGCGGGTCTGGCGGCGCCCCAGATCGGGGTCGGTCTGCGGGTCTTCACCTGGCACGTCGACGGCGAGGTGGGCCACCTGGTCAACCCGGAGCTGGAGCTGTCCGAGGAGACCCAGGACGGCTCGGAGGGCTGCCTGTCGATCCCCGGTCTGGTGATCGACTGCCGGCGGGCGCTGTCGGTGGTGGCCACCGGGTTCGACATGCACGGCGAGCCGGTCCGGCTGGTCGGCTCCGACACGCTGGCCCGCGCGGTCCAGCACGAGACCGACCACCTCGACGGGGTGCTCTTCCTGGACCGGCTGGACCCGGCCGCCCGCAAGACCGCCATGCGCGAGATCCGGGAGTCGGACTGGTTCGGGGCCGAGCAGCCCCGGGTCAAGGTCTCGCCCCACGCCACCCGCGGACTCGGGTTCTAGGGCCGTGCGCGTCGTCCTGGCCGGCACCCCCGAGGTCGCCCTGCCCACCCTCGAGGCCCTCCTGGCCTCCTCCCACGACGTCGTCGGCGTGGTCACCCGTCCCGACGCCCCGGCCGGACGCGGCCGCCGCCTGGTGGCCAGCCCGCTGGGCCGCGCCGCCGAGGAGCTCGGCCTGCCGGTCCTGAAGCCGGCGCACCCCCGCGACCCCGGCTTCGCCGAGGAGCTCGCCGCGCTGGAGCCGGACTGCTGCCCGGTCGTGGCCTACGGTGCCCTCCTGCCGGAGTCGGTGCTGGGCATCCCGCGCCACGGCTGGGTCAACCTGCACTTCTCCTGCCTGCCCGCGTGGCGCGGCGCCGCCCCGGTGCAGCACGCGCTGCTCGCCGGCGACGAGGTCACCGGGGCGACCACGTTCCGGATCGTCAAGGCGCTCGACGCCGGACCGACGTTCGGGGTGATGACCGAGCGGGTCCGCCCCCGCGACACTGCCGGCGACCTGCTCGCCCGGCTCGCCGAGGGCGGGTCCGGACTGATGGTCGCCACGCTCGACGGGCTCGAGGACGGCAGCATCGACGCGCGCGAGCAGCCGGTCGAGGGCGTCACGGTGGCGCCGAAGCTCGAGGTCGCGCACGCCGAGGTCGACTGGACCGACCCGGCGGTAGGCATCGACCGCCTGGTCCGTGCCTGCACCCCCGCGCCCGGCGCCTGGACCACCTGGGACGGCGAGCGGCTCAAGCTGGAGCCGGTCGAGCTGGAGCGCGACGTCGAGATCCACGGCGCCGCCTTGCTGGGCGGGCCCCCGGCGCCGGGCGAGCTGGTCGTGGGGCGCCGCGACGTCCACGTCGGCACCGCCCGCGGCACGCTGCGCCTGGGCCGGGTGAAGCCGGTCGGCAAGGGCTGGATGGCCGCGGCCGACTGGGCCCGTGGCGCCCGGCCCGGCCCCGGGGCCCGCCTCGGCGCACCGACCGGTGAGGCCCGCTCCGGTGAGGCCCCCTCCGGCGTGGCCGGGGAAGCGCGTGGCTGAGCAGCGCCGGGCTGGCCGCCCGCGCCGGTCCGGCGCCGCCGGTCCGGCATCCGGTCCGCGGCGTCCGGCAGCCCGCCCGTCGGCCGCCGCGTCACGGGTCGACCCGGCGCGGCTGGCCGCCTTCGAGGTGCTGAAGGCGGTGCGCGTCGACGACGCCTACGCCAA
>JBBSKO010000090.1:0-8276 GCA_038256225.1 Propionibacteriales bacterium
GGCCGAGTTCACCGACTCACTGTCGGGCACCTCGCCCTCGGCGAGGTCCTGGTCGCGCAGGGACTCCTCCTTGACCAGGCCGTGCGCCACGTCGACGCGGAAGCCGTCGACGCCGCGGTCGAGCCAGAACCGGAGCACCTCGACGAACATGTCGCCGACCTCGGGGTTGCGCCAGTCCAGGTCGGGCTGGGTGGAGTCGAAGAGGTGGAGGTACCACTGGCCGGGGGTGCCGTCGGCCTCCTCGACCCGGGTCCAGGCGGCGCCACCGAACACCGACGCCCAGTTGTTCGGCGGCTCGTCGCCGCCGGGGCCGCGGCCGTCGCGGAAGAGGTAGCGGGCGCGCTCGGGGCTGCCGGGGGCGGCGGCCAGCGCGGCCTGGAACCACCGGTGCTCGTCCGAGGTGTGGTTGGGCACCAGGTCGACGATCACCCTGAGGCCCAGCTCGTGGGCGCGCGCGAGCATCGCGTCGGCGTCGGCGAGCTCGCCGAAGAGCGGGTCGACGTCGTGGTAGTCGGCGACGTCGTAGCCGTGGTCCCGCTGCGGGGAGCGGTAGAACGGCGAGAGCCAGACGGCGTCCACCCCGAGCTCGCGCAGGTACGGCAGCCGGTCGGTCACCCCGGCCAGGTCACCGACGCCGTCGCCGTCCGCGTCGGCGAAGCTGCGCGGGTAGACCTGGTAGACCACCGCGTGCTCCCACCAACGGCCCGTCGTCGCAGCGATTGGATCGTTCAAAGAACTCATGGGCCGCAGCCTACCGACGTCGGCGGGTCGTGCTACTTCTTGACCTGCTCGTAGCGCTCCAGGGCCTCGCGCCGCTCGGCCTTATGGTCCACCATCGGGCGCGGGTAGCCGACGAGGTCGCGGGTGTCGTCGTCCGGCTCGTGCGGGTCCGGCACCCGCTCCGGGTCGGCCAGCTCCTCGACCCACCGGCGCAGGTAGGCGCCGTCGGGGTCGAACTTGCGGCCCTGGGTGGTGGGGTTGAACACCCGGAAGAACGGCGAGGCGTCGGTGCCGCTGCCGGCGACCCACTGCCAGCCGTGGTTGTTGGAGGCGAGGTCGCCGTCGACCAGCCAGTGCAGGAAGTGCCGGGCGCCGTGCTGCCACTCCAGGTGGAGGTCCTTGACCAGGAAGCTGCCCACGATCATCCGGACCCGGTTGTGCATCCACCCGGTCGCGCGCAGCTGGCGCATCCCGGCGTCGACGACCGGGAAGCCGGTGCGGCCCTCCTGCCAGGCGAGCAGCTGGTCGCCGGGCTCGTCGTAGGGCATCCGGGCGTACTCGGGCCGGTAGTACTCCCGCGCGGAGTCGGGGCGCTGGAAGAGCACGTCGGCGTAGAACTCCCGCCAGGCCAGCTCGGTGCGGTAGGTCCGCACGCCCGTGCCGCTGCGTCCGGCGAGCTCGGCCAGCAGCGTGCGCGGGTGCACCTCGCCGTACTTGAGGTGCCGCGACATCCGCGAGGTGCCCTCGACCCCGGGCTTGTCGCGGTCCTCGTCGTAGTCCTGCACCTTGTCCAGGAACGTGGCCCACGTGTCGAGCGCGGCCCGCTCCCCCGCCTCGGGCAGCGCGAGGCCCTCGGGCAGGTCGACGTCGGGGATGTCCGTGGTCCCGCCGGCCTCGTCCTCGCCGAGCTCGCGCCAGGAGACGCCGGTCGGTGCGTCGATCGGGCCGCGCCAGCCGTGGTCGTTCCAGGCGCGGGAGAACGGGGTGAAGACCTTGTAGGCGGAGCCGCTGCCGTTGACGACGCGCCCCGGGGACACCGCGTACGGCGACCCGGTGCGCACCAGCTGGATCCCGGCCTCGCCCAGCGCCTGCTCGACCGCCTTGTCGCGGGCCCGGCCGTACGGCGCGAAGTCCTCCCCGACGTGCACGGTGTCGGCGCCCACCGCCTTCGCGGCCAGCACCACCCGGCGCACCGGGTCGCCGCGCAGCACCGAGAGCCGGGTGCGCCGCTGGCGCAGGCTCGCGTCGAGCGCGCGCAGCGACGCCGCGAGATAGGACCGGCGGGACGGGCCGGCGGGGTCCCACAGGTGCGGGTCGAGGACGAACAGCGGCAGCACCTCGCCGTCCTCGGCGGCCGCGACCAGGGCGGGGTTGTCGGCCAGGCGGAGGTCGCGTCGGAACCACATCACGGCTGTCATCGGTCCCTCACTGTGCCACCGGCCGAGGAGCGCCCTCCTCACCCGCGCGGGGCCGACCCGGCGATGGGTCACAATGGGGGGGTGAGCGACCTCATCGACACCACCGAGATGTATCTGCGGACCATCTACGAGCTCGACGAGGAGGGCATCGTGCCCCTGCGGGCGCGGATCGCCGAGCGCCTCCACCAGTCGGGCCCGACCGTCTCCCAGACCGTGGCCCGGATGGAGCGCGACGGCCTGCTCACCGTCGAGGGCGACCGCCACCTCGAGCTGACCGAGGACGGCCGCCGCCTGGCCACCCGCGTGATGCGCAAGCACCGCCTCGCCGAGCGGCTGCTGGTCGACGTGATCGGCCTGGACTGGGAGCTGGTCCACGAGGAGGCGTGCCGCTGGGAGCACGTCATGTCCGAGACCGTCGAGCGCCGCCTGCTGACGTTGCTGGAGAACCCGACGAAGTCGCCGTACGGCAACCCGATCCCCGGTCTCGACGAGCTCGGCCAGCACCACGTGGTCGAGGAGTTCATGAACGGCGTCGAGTCGCTCTCGTCGGTGGCCGGGGCCGAGGAGGGCCGGGTGCTGGTGCGCCGCATCTCGGAGGAGATGCAGAAGGACGAGCACCTGATGAGCGCGCTGCGCCGCGCCGGCGCGACCCCCGACAAGACCGTCACCGTCATCTCGACCGGTGCCGGCGTGCTGATCGGCTCCGGCGGCGAGACCGCCGAGATCGTCCCCGAGGCCGCCGACCACATCTTCGTCTCCCGCGTCTGACGTCGTCTCATGAGCCCCACCCGCCCCAGGAATCCCCGCCCGGGCGGGGATTCCCCGACTCCGCGCGCCGTGCCAGGGACACGAACCCCGGGACACGCCCACCCAGTCGTCGCTCCGCGCCGTCCCGCCCGGTGAGCACGCTCGAGATCGCCTACGCCGACCTGGGCACCAACCACCCCGCCGTCCGCCTCCTCATCGACGGGCAGGGCGGCTGCGCACCCCGGACAAGAGCACCCGCAACGACCCCGAGGACCTCGTCCACAGGGGCGCCCTGGTCCCCACCGACCCGCCCGCCGGGTCGCCCTCTACGGGTGCGGCTGCGGCCAGTTCGGGTGCGGCAACACCGCCGGCCTGATCAGCAGGGTGGGTGACACGGTGCTCTGGTCGGACTTCCGGTCCGTCACAGGCGTGTACGGCGCGGCGCTGCCCGACGAGCCCGACGACGACAGTCCCCACGACGTGGACCTCGGCCCGGACCCGGTGGCCCACGACGACATGGACCTCCCGAGCCGGCCGGTCGTGGGAGACCCGCGTCCGCACGGTCGTACGCCTGGTCCGCGAACATCTGCCGGGGGTGACGCTGTGGGCGGCCGACGACGACGACGCCGTCATCCTGACCGGGTCCTCGGGTGGGCGCGGCTTCGACACCACGGCCGAGGTGCCCCGGGGCCGGGTGCCCGACGTCGCCGACGCGCTGGTCGCGCTGCTGCGCGAGGGGGTCGACGTGCGGCAGGTGGCCCACACCGATCTCTGGGCCCGACGGGTGCGGTCGACCTGACGAACCCCGGAAATTGCACGCAGCCCGCAGGTGTGGCGCTCCGGGTCCCCAGGAGGGACCGGTGCGACCGCCCCCGGTGGACGTGCACTGCTGACCGGGGCACCTGCGGGCCGGGTGACTGCTGTGTGTTCGCCAGCAGCCGGTCGGTCACTGGACCGACGGGTCGTGCTGGGCTGCTAGCGGGCAGCCACCTCACGCGTCCTAGAAGAATGCATTCTCCGGACCACCTCCTTTCCCGTGTCCGATCACCGTAGATCGGCCCCGGCCGCCGTTCAAGGGGTTTCCCGCCGCTCCGGTGGACGCGCAACACGGACGTCACCTGTGCGCGCGAGACTGCCCCCATGACCAGCACCACGGGCTCCGGCCGCACCCCGCTCAGCACGGAGCAGATGATCGCCGCCGACCGCCGCGACCCCGACGTGGCGACGTTCGCCGGGGGCGTGTCCTCCGACGAGCACCACGCTGCCCTGCGGTCCTCGGTACGCCAGCTCGGGCGGCTGCTCGGGGAGGCGCTGACCCGCCACGAGGGACCCGAGCTGCTCGCCCTCGTCGAGCAGGTCCGCGCGCTGAGCCGGGAGCCCGACGACGGTGCCCTGCACGAGCTGCTCGACGCCACTGACGACGCGACCGCGATCGTGCTGGCGCGGGCGTTCACGGCGTACTTCCAGCTCGTCAACGTCACCGAGCAGCTGCACCGCTGGCAGGAGCTGACCTCGCGCGAGTCCGGCCCGTTGGCCGACGCCGTCGGTCGGATCGGCGCGGCGCTCGAGGACGGCAGCATCGACCGGGCCCTGGTGGTCGACGTGCTCGGGCGCCTGGAGTACCGCCCGGTCTTCACCGCCCACCCCACCGAGGCCAGCCGCCGCTCGGTGCTGGTGCTGCTGCAGAAGATCGCCGAGGAGACCTACGCCGCCGAGGACCCGCGCGGCCGCCCGGCCGACCGGGCTCGCAGCGAGCGCCGGCTGGCCGAGCTGGTCGACCTGCTCTGGCAGACCGACGAGCTGCGGGTCGAGAAGCCGGAGCCGGCCGACGAGGCCCGCACGCTGCTCTACTACCTGCAGTCGCTGGCCGCCGAGGTCGTGCCGGGCCTGCTCGAGGAGCTCGACCGCTGCCTGGCAGGCATCGACGTGGCGCTGCCCGCGACCGCGCGCCCGCTGCGCTTCGGCACCTGGGCCGGCGGTGACCGCGACGGCAACCCCAACGTCACCCCGCAGGTGACCCTCGACGTGCTCGGCCTGCAGCACGACGTGGGCCTGCGCGAGCTGGTCCGCGGCGTCGAGGAGCTGCTCGGCGAGGTGTCGTCCTCGACCCGGGTGGTCACCCCGAGCGACGAGCTCGCCGCCAGCCTCGAGGCCGACGCCGAGGCGCTGCCGATCACCTACTCCACGATCCGCCGGGTGAACGCCGAGGAGCCGTACCGGCTCAAGCTCAGCTTCGCCCGGGTGCGCCTGCTCCGCACCCGCGACCGGCTCGCCGAGGGCCGCGCGCACGAGCCCGGCCGCGACTACCTGACCCTGGACGGGCTGCTCACCGACCTCGCGCTGGTGCGTGACTCGATGCTGGCCGACGGCGACCACCTCACCGCCGACGGCGGCGTGCTCCGGCTGCTCCGCACCGCCACCGCGATCGGGCTGGGCCTGGCCACCCTCGACGTGCGGGAGCACAGCGAGAAGCACCACGCCGCGCTCGAGGTGCTCGTCGACCGCCTCGGAGAGCACCCCGAGCCGTACGGCTCCCTCGACCGCCCGGCGCGGATCCGGCTGCTCTCGGCGGAGCTGGCCAGCCGGCGGCCGCTGACCGGCGCGTGCACCCCCGGCCTGCGCGAGGACCCGGACAGCCCGGTGACCGCCTCGCTGTCGCTGATGGACGCGATCCGCGGCGCCCTCGACACCTTCGGGCCCGACGTCGTGGAGACCTACATCGTCTCGATGACCCACGACGTCGACGACCTGCTCGCCGTGGTCGTGCTGGCCCGGGAGGCCGGCCTGGTCGACCCCGGCACCGAGGACACCCCGGCCACCGCCCGGATCGGGTTCGCGCCGCTGTTCGAGACCGTCGCCGAGCTCGAGGCCGCGGAGCCGCTGCTCGAGGCCCTGCTGGGCGACCCGGCGTACCGCCGCGTGGTCGCCGCCCGCGGCGACGTGCAGGAGATCATGCTCGGCTACTCCGACTCCTCCAAGGACGCCGGGATCGCGGCGTCGCAGTGGCAGATCCACCGCGCCCAGCGGGCGCTGCGCGACGTCGGGCGCCGGCACGGCGTCGTGATGCGGCTCTTCCACGGCCGCGGCGGCTCCGTCGGGCGCGGCGGCGGCCCCACCGGCGAGGCGATCCTGTCCCAGCCGTACGGCAGCCTCGACGGGCCGATCAAGATCACCGAGCAGGGCGAGGTGATCAGCGACAAGTACACCCTGCCCCAGCTCGGCCGGGAGAACCTCGAGCAGGCGCTCGCGGCCGTCCTCGAGGCCTCGGTGCTGCACCGCACCTCCCTGCTGCCGTCCGACGTCCTCGGCGGCTGGAACGCCACGATGGACCGGGTCGCCTCGGCCGGGCAGGAGGCCTACCGCGGCCTCGTGCGCGACCCCGGCCTGGTGCCGTTCTTCGTCTCGGCGACCCCCGTCGACGAGCTCGGCGGGATGAACATCGGCTCCCGCCCGGCCAAGCGCCCCGGCGGCGCCGGCGGCCTCGACGACCTCCGCGCGATCCCGTGGGTCTTCGGCTGGACGCAGTCGCGGATGATCCTGCCCGGCTGGTACGGCGTGGGCTCGGGCCTGGCGGCCGCGCGCGAGGACGGGCGCGGGGAGACGCTGCGCGAGATGTACGGCTCGTGGGCGTTCTTCCGCACCTTCGTGTCCAACGTGCAGATGACGCTGGCCAAGACCGACCTCGACATCGCCGCGCGCTACGTCCGCTCGCTGGTGCCCGAGGACGCCGCGGGGCTCTTCGACCAGGTGCGCGCCGAGCACGAGCGGGCCGTGGAGCAGGTGCTGTGGGTGACCGGGCAGGACACGCTGCTCGCGGGGTCCCCGACGCTGCGGCGCACCCTGGAGACCCGCGACGCCTACCTCGCCCCGCTGCACGCCCTCCAGGTCTCGCTGCTCGGCCGGGTGCGCGCGGCCGGCGACGACGAGCGCCACCCCGACCTGCAGCGGGCGCTGCTGCTGACCATCAACGGGATCGCGGCGGGCCTGCGCAACACCGGCTGAGCCCGCCGAGATGACGCTCCCGGACAGCCGAGATGACGCTCGCGGCGCGTCGAGATGACGGTTCCGGTCAGCCCCAGACCTCGTCGGCGACCTCGACGAGCAGCCGCAGCTTGGCGGCCTCCTCCTCGATCGTCAGGGCGTTGCCCTCGACGGTGGAGGAGAAGCCGCACTGCGGCGACAGGCAGAGCTGGTCGAGGGGCACGTGCTTCGCGGCCTCGTCGATCCGCCGCTTGAGGACGTCCTTGTCCTCCAGCCGGCCGTGCTTGGTGGTGACCAGCCCGAGCACGACCTGCTTGCCGGCCGGCACGTGGCGCAGCGGCTCGAAGCCGCCCGAGCGCTCGTCGTCGTACTCCAGGAAGAAGCCGTCGACCTCCAGCCCGCCGAAGACGGCCTCGGCGACGAAGTCGTAGCCGCCCTCGGCGGCCCACGAGGAGCGGTAGTTGCCGCGGCACAGGTGGGTGGTCACGCGCAGCCCGTCCGGGCGGCCGGCGATCGCGTCGTTGATCGTGCGGACGTACCGCTCGTGCTGGTGCTCGGGGTCGCCACCCTGCGCGCGCAGCTGCTCGCGCTGCGCCGGGTCGTTGAGGTAGGCCAGCGACGTGTCGTCGAGCTGGAGGTAGGTGCAGCCGAGGCCCGCGACGGCGCGGACCTCCTCGGCGTACGCCCCGGCGAGGTCGTCCCAGAACGCGTCGAGGTCGGGGTAGACACCGTCGTCGATCGCCGCGCGGCCGCCGCGGTAGTGGACCATGTTGGGCGAGGGGATGGTCAGCTTCGGCGTCATCCCCGGCGCGATCTCGGCCGCGGTGTCACGCAGGAAGGTGAACGCCTCGGTGAAGATCGGCTCCCCCAGGCGCACCCGGTCGTGCACCGACAGCGCGGCGGAGGAGAAGTCGAGGTCGCCGTCGGCGTTGCGGAAGTGCACCGCCATCGTCTCCTCGGTCGGCGAGACGCCCTCGAGCTGGTAGAGGAAGTCCATGTGCCACGACGTACGGCGCAGCTCGCCGTCGGTGACGGTCTGCAGCCCGGCGTCGCGCTGGAGCGCGACCACCTCCCGGATCGCAGTGTCCTCCGCGGCGCGCAGCCCGGCGTCGTCCAGCGTGCCGGCGGCGTGCCGGGCGCGGGCGTCGATCAGCGCGGGCGGGCGCAGCAGGCTCCCGACGTGGTCGGCGCGGAACGGGGGCAGCTGGCGGTCGGAGCTCATGGCCCCGAACGTACGCGCGGCCGGCACCCCCCTCAGACGGCGGCGGCGAACTGCGACTCGTACAGCCGCGCGTACGCGCCACCCGCCGACACCAGCTCGTCGTGCGTGCCCTGCTCGACGATGCTGCCGGACTCCATCACCAGGATCAGGTCGGCGTCGCGGATCGTGGAGAGCCGGTGCGCGATGAC
>JBBSKO010000091.1:0-8242 GCA_038256225.1 Propionibacteriales bacterium
AGGTGGAGGTCAGCATGGGGACACCGTGGTCCGGTGGGGTGCCGGCCACCACGGCCGATCGGTCACCGCCGGTGGTCCTAGGTCCCGCCCTGCCGGGCCGTCGTCCCCCTGCGGCCCGGCTGCCCCAGCCGCAGGCTGGAGGCATGACGACGGCCCTCGACCCGGACCGCGCGGTCCTGCCCGAGCCCCCGCGGCTCCCCGACCTGACCGAGCGTGACGCCGAGGTGGTCGACGCGTGGTGGCGCGCGGCGATGTACCTGACGGTCGCCCAGATCTACCTCCAGGAGAATCCGCTCCTGCGCGAGCCGCTGCTGGCGTCGCACATCAAGCCCCGGCTCCTCGGGCACTGGGGCACCAGCCCGGGCCTGGCCCTGGTCTACGCCCACGTCTCGCGCCTGGTGCGGGAGACCGGCCAGCGGGCGGTCTACCTGGCCGGGCCCGGCCACGGCGGTCCGGCGCTGGTCGCCGCGTCCTGGCTGGAGGGGACGTGGAGCGAGACGTACCCCGACCTGACCCGTGACGCCGCCGGGCTGCGACGCCTGGTCCGTCAGTTCTCGACGCCGGGCGGGATCCCGAGCCACGTCTCGGTCACGACCCCGGGGTCGATCCACGAGGGCGGCGAGCTCGGGTACGTCCTGCTGCACGCCTTCGGGGCCGTGATGGACGACCCCGACCTGCTGGCCGTCGCCGTCGTGGGGGACGGCGAGGCGGAGACCGGCCCCCTGGAGGGCTCGTGGAAGGGGATCTCCTTCCTCGACCCGGTCCGCGACGGGGCCGTGCTGCCGGTGCTGCACCTCAACGGGGCCAAGATCAGCGGCCCCACCGTGCTGGGACGCAAGGACCCCGCCGAGGTGCGCGCCCTGATGACCGGTCACGGCTACGAGGTGCTCGAGGTCGAGGGCTCCGACCTGCCGGGGATGCACCAGCGGTTCGCCGCGGCGCTGGCCACCGCCTGGCAGCGGATCCGCGCCATCCAGCAGGCCGCGCGGAGCGGGGAGTGGGACGGGACCCGGCCGCGGTGGCCGATGATCGTGCTCCGGTCCCCGAAGGGCTGGACCGGGCCGCACGAGGTCGACGGCGTCCTGGTCGAGGGCACGTTCCGCTCCCACCAGGTGCCGCTGGCCCGGGTGCGCGAGGACCCCGCCCACCTCGCGATGCTGGAGCGGTGGCTGCGGTCGTACCGGCCCGAGGAGCTCTTCGACGCCGCCGGTCGTCCCACCACGACCCTGCAGGACCCCCTCGGCGACCTGCGGCTGAGCGCCGCCCCGGCCGCCAACGGCGGCCTGACCTCCCGGGCGCTGGCGCTGCGGGACCTGCGGGAGTACGCCGTGGACGTGCCGGCCCCCGGGGTGGTCCGGCAGGAGTCGACCCGCCGGCTGGGGCGGATGCTGCGCGACGTCTACGTCGACAACCCGACCAGCTTCCGGCTCTTCTGCCCCGACGAGACCACCAGCAACCGGCTCGGGGACGTCCTGGACGTCTCCGACCGCGCGTTCGCCGAACGGGTCGAGGTCGGCGACGACCACCTCGCCCACGCCGGCCGGGTGATGGAGGTGCTCTCCGAGCACAGCTGCCACGGCTGGCTCGAGGGCTACACCCTCACCGGTCGGCACGGCCTGTTCGCGACCTACGAGGCCTTCGCGATGGTCAGTGCCTCCCAGACCGTCCAGCACATGAAGTGGCTCGAGGAGGCCGCCGCGCTGCCCTGGCGGGCGCCGGTGCCCAGCCTGAACCTGCTGCTCACCTCGACCGCCTGGCGCAACGACCACAACGGCTTCTCCCACCAGGGACCCGGCCTGCTGCAGGTCGTGCTGACCCACCGGGGCTCGGTCACCCGGGTCTACCTCCCGCCGGACGCCAACTGCCTGCTCGCGGTCGCCGAGCACTGCCTGGGCTCCCGCTCGTACGTGAACCTGGTCGTCATCGACAAGCAGCCGCAGCTGCAGTGGCTGGACCTCGACGCCGCGGCCGCGCACTGCGCGGCCGGCGCGGGGACCTGGGCCTGGGCCGGCCACGACCCCGGTCCGGGGGAGCCGGACGTCGTCCTGGCCTGCGCCGGCGACACCCCGACCCTGGAGACGGTCGCGGCGGCACAGATCCTGCGCGAGCGGCTGCCGCGCCTGCGCACCCGGGTGGTCAACGTCGTCGACCTGATGTCGCTGAGCCCCGACCACCCGCACGCGCTGGCCGAGACCTACTTCCGCGAGCTCTTCACCGACACCGTCGACGTGGTGCTCGCCTTCCACGGCTTCCCCGGCGCGATCCACCAGCTGGTGCACGGACGTCCCGCCCCGGGGCGCTTCCACGTCCGGGGCTTCATCGAGCAGGGCACCACGACCACGCCGTTCGACATGACGGTGCTGAACCGGATCTCGCGCTTCCACCTCGTCATCGAGGCGATCGAGAGGGCCCGGACCACGCCCCCCGGCGCACAGGCGGTCGTGGACTGGTGCCACGAGCGGCTGGCCGAGCACCACGCGTACGTCCGCGCGCACTTCGAGGACCTGCCGGAGATCCGGGACTGGAGCCTCGAGGGCTGAGGCCGGCCCGGCCGGCGACCCTCAGGCCGCGCGAGGGACCCGACGGCCGTGGACGTCGTCGGTCCCCAGGGTCAGCCACTGCGACGTCAGGCCGGCCTCCCAGGGCTGCGGCCGGGGCGCCGACCACAACGAGGCCAGGGTGGCCGCGTCCTGCACCCGCTCGGGACTCCCCGAGACCGTGACGGACCAGGTCGGGAGCTCCCCGTCGCGGGCGTCGTCGACCTGGAACGTCACCGGACGCGACCGGGCCAGGCGGGCGGCGGGCCCGAAGGCGGCCGCCCGGAAGCGCAGCTCGGTGCCCTGCAGCACGTAGGTCGTCAGGACGACGATCACGCGGTCGTCGACGACGAGGCAGATCCGACCGAAGGAGCGTGACCCCAGGAGCTCGCGGCAGGCGTCCGCGTCGAGCTGCTCCAGGGCCGGTCCCGCCCCTAGGCCGCGGCCTGGCACGTGTCTTCCTGTCTGCTCATGCCCCCAGCGTGGGGCCGACCACCGGACCTCGGACAGGGCACGGCGACCCGGTGGACCGGGCACGTCGGGACCGCCCGGGCGGCGCCCCTCACGGGGGGCCGCGCAGACGGCGGGGGACGCCCTGGTCGGGGGCGGTGGCGCCGTCGAGGCGCAGCTTCACGTCGACCAGGTGCAGCCCGTCGACGTCGACCAGGACGGGGTTGAGGTCGAGCTCGGCGACCTCCGGCACCTCCGAGGCCAGCGCCCCGAGGGCGGTCACGGCCCGCTCCAGGGCGGCCACGTCGGCGCGGGGGGCGCCGCGGTAGCCGTCCAGCAGGGGCCAGGCCCGCAGCGACCGGATCGCGCGCGCGACCGTGCCCGGGTCGAGCGGCGGCAGCAGGAACACCCGGTCGTCCAGCAGGTCGGTGGCGGTGCCGCCCGCGGCGACCATGACGAGCGGGCCGAAGGTGGGGTCCCGGACCATGCCGAGGGCCAGCTCGACGCCCCGGGCCATCGGCTGCACCACCACGTCGACGGTGTCGGCCGGCACGCCCAGCTCGCTGCCGAACACCGTGGCGGCCGCGGACACCTCCGTCTCCGAGGTCAGCCCGGTCCGCACCAGGCCGCGGTCCGACTTGTGCACCACGCGCGGGTCGCCGACCTTCAGGGCGACGGGGAAGCCGGCCAGGACGGCGGCCGCCGCCGCGCCGGCGGGTCCGCGGGCGGGCGTGCCCTCCGGGCCCAGGCCGTACGGGGCGAGCAGCTGTCGTGTCTGCTCGAGGTCGAGCCACCCGTGTGCGCGCCCGGCCAGGGCCCGCGCCATGGTCGCCCGGGAGTCGTCGGGCGGCGCGGGATCGGTCCGCGGGACCGCGAGCCAGCCGGCGTACCGGCTCGCGCGGGCCAGCGCGTCGACGGCCTCGGGGACCCCGCCCAGCGACGTGACGCCCGGGACGCGGGGCACGTCACCACCGGTCCCGATCGTGACCAGCAGGACCGGCACCCCCGGACGCGTGGCCCGGGCGCCGGCCAGGGCCGCGGCCAGCGGACCGGGGTCGGCGACGAGGGTCTCGACGAGGACGACCAGCAGGGCGTCGACCTCGTCGGAGGCCAGCACCTCCTCCACGACGGCAGCCAGCAGGCCGGGGTCGGCGTCGGCGCCGAGGTCGACCGGGTTGGTCGCACCGGCGAGGCCCGGCGCGACGGCGTCCAGCCGGGCCCGGAGGTCCTCGGTGAACGAGGTGACGACGAGACCGGCCCCGTCCGCCGCGTCGGCGGCCAGCACCCCGGCGCCACCGGCGTTGGTGACGACGGCGACCCGCGGGCCCGCCGGGTACGGCTGCTCGGTCAGCACCAGTGCCGTCGCCGCCACCTCCTCCACCGAGTGGCACACGACGACGCCGGCGTGGCCGGCGAGGGCGTCCACGGCGGTCGAGGACGTGGCGGTGGCGGCGGTGTGGGAGGCGCCCGCGCGCCGACCGCCGGCGGAGCGCCCGCCGGCGACGAGCAGGAGCGGCTTGGTCTCGGAGAAGCGGCGGGCCAGGCGGGCCAGCTTCGGGGCGTTGCCGAAGGACTCGAGGTAGAGCGCCGCCGCCGTGACCTCCGGGTCGTCCATCCACGCGCAGAGCAGGTCGTTGCCGGACACGTCGGCCTTGTTGCCGAGGGAGACGAAGCTCCGCACGCCCAGGCCCGTGCATCGGGCGACGTCGAGCAGGGCCACGCCGATGCCGCCCGACTGCGAGGCGACGGCGAGGCCGCCGACCGGGGGCACCAGGTCGGTGAAGGTGGCGTTCAGCCGGACGGCGGGGTCGTTGGCCACCACCCCGAGGCAGTTCGGCCCCACCAGCCGGATGCTGTGGGACCGGGCGAGCCGGACCAGCTCCCGCTGCTGCTCGGCCCCGGCGTGGCCGGTCTCGGCGAAGCCGGAGGAGACGACCACGACCACGCGGGCCCCGGCGGCCGCGGCGTCGAGCAGCACCGCGGCGACGGCCGGGGCGGGCACCGCCACGACGACGAGGTCGACGGGTCCGGGCGCGTCCACGACGCGCGCGACCGCCGGAACGCCGGCGACCTCCGCGGCGGTGGGGTGCACCGCGACGAGCGAGCCGGTGAAGCCGCCCCGGAGCACCGACCCGAGGACCGCGGCGCCGATGCCGGCACCGTCGCGGCGGGCCCCGACGACGGCGACGCCGGCGGGCCGGACGAGCGCCGAGAGCGACCGGGCCTCCGAGGCGATCTCGCGCCGGTCCGCGGCCGCGACGGCGGACGCCGACGCGGTGGTCGACATGCGCACCTCGACCACGCCTTGCTCGGTCACCCGGTCCACGGTGAAGCCGGCCGCGCGGAAGACCTGGGCCATCGCCCCGTTCTCGGCCAGCACGTCGGCGGTGAAGCGGCGGAGGCCGAGGTCCCGGCCGGCCGCGGCGAGGTGCTCGAGCAGGAGCGCGCCGAGCCCGTGGCCCCGGTGGTCGTCGGCGACGAGGAAGGCGACCTCCGCGGTGGCGGGGTCGATCGGCTCGGCGGTGGCCAGCGCGACGACCCGGCCCCGGACCAGCGCGACGAGGGCGATCGCGGCCGGGGTGTCGGAGAAGAGGTGCGCGACGTACTCCTGGCCCAGGCGGCGCCCGAGCGCGAAGAACCGGAACCTGAAGCTGCCGTCCGAGACGCCGTCGTGCAGCTGCACCAGCGCCTCGCGGTCGTCCGTGCGCAGCGGGCGGACCACGGCCACCGTGCCGTCGTCCAGGAGGACGTCGCTCACCGGGACGCGGGACCCGCGGGAGGCGACGGGTGCCGCTGGATGCTGCCGGGCCGGCCCTGGCCGGACGCGGGGGAGACGTCGGCCTGGTGCAGGACCCGCCCGGTGACGGTGGTGGGGAACAGTGCGAAGGTCATCCACCGCAGGCCCTCGGGCCACGGCGCGGGGTCGGGCCAGTCGCCCGGCGTCTCGCCGGGTCCGGCCACGACGTGCTCGGCGTGGCCGCGCACCAGCACGCTCCAGCCCGTGTGCGCGTGCTCGTCGACGTGGTCGACCTCGAAGGCGGCCCGCTGGTGGGGCAGGTGGATGGCCAGCTGGTCGTAGGAGGCGGTGCGGACCCAGATCCGGCCCTCCGCGACCCGGTAGTTCAGCGGCACGATCACCGGGCCGTCACGGTCGACGTAGGCCATCCGGCCCACCGTGCCGAGCGCCAGGCGCTCCCAGCACTGCTCGGGGGTCATCTCGCTCAGCGCCCCGCGAGCGGGCGGTGTCGGGGTGGCTGCCGGGGTGGTGCTCATGCGCGCTCCTCTGCTCGGTGCCGGGCGTGACGCCCGGTGCTTCCCACCTCACCCGCCGGACCGTCCGAGGGGCAGGGCCGAAGGTCGCGGCACAGCGGGCAGACCGGCCCGGAACCCCCGCCGAGATGACGCTTGCGGCGCCCGAGATGACGAGGCCGGACAGGCGGCCCGGCTTGACCGGGGACCCCGGCTCGCGGACGATCCAACCGTGGCTCCGTCGTCTGCGCCGCCCCCCGTCCGCGACGTGATCCCGCTCCGCGAGGCCGCCCGGGCGTGGTTCGCGATCTCCCTGCAGACCTTCGGTGGCCCCGCCGGCCAGATCGCGGTCATGCAGCGCACCCTGGTCGAGGAGAAGCGGTGGATCGGCCAGCAGCGGTTCCTCTTCGCGCTGTCCTACTGCACCCTGCTGCCCGGCCCGGAGGCGCAGCAGCTGGCGACGTACGTCGGCTGGCTGCTCAACGGCGTGCGGGGCGCCCTGGTCGCCGGGATCCTCTTCATCCTCCCCGGGGTCGTCTCGCTGCTGGTGCTGTCGGGGATCTACGTCGCCTTCGGGGACACCACGGTGGTGGAGTCGCTGTTCCTGGGCCTGGCGCCGGCGGTGATCGCGATCGTCGCCCAGGCCGTGGTCCGGGTCGCCCGGAAGGGCCTGACCCACCCGGCGCTGGTCGCCCTGGCGGTCGCCGCGTTCCTGGCCCTGACGCTGTCGTCGGTGCCGTTCCCCGCCGTGGTGGCCGGGTCGGCGCTCGTCGGGTGGCTCCTCGGACTGGTCCTCCCGGGCCTCGGCCGACCGTCGGGCACGGTGACGGACGACGGTCCGGCGCCGCTGGTCAGCGACGACGCCCTCCACTCGGAGCGGCCTTCGGGCCGGCGCGCGACGGTGGTCCTCGCCGTCGGGCTGACGCTCTGGGCGGCACCGGTCGTCCTGGCCGGGATCGTCTTCGGGCGGTCCAGCATCTACGTCGACCAGGGCCTCTTCTTCTCCGGTGCGGCGGTGGTGACGTTCGGTGGTGCGTACGCGGTGCTGGCCTACGTCGCCCAGCAGGCCGTCGAGGTGTACGGCTGGCTGGCCCCGGGGGAGATGGTCCGCGGCCTGGCCCTGGCCGAGACGACCCCGGGGCCGCTGATCATGGTCGTGCAGTTCGTCGCGTTCGTCGGCGCCTACCGGGCCCCCGGGGAGCTCGACCCCTGGGTCGCGGCGACGCTGGCGGCCCTGCTCGTGACCTGGGTGACGTTCGTGCCGTGCTTCCTGTTCATCCTGCTGGGGGCGCCCTACGTCGAGCGCCTCCGCGGCAACCGGTCGCTCGCGACCGCGCTCACGGGCATCACCGCCGCCGTGGTCGGTGTCATCGCCAACCTCGGGGTCTACTTCGCCCTGCACACCCTCTTCGCCGAGACCGACCGCGTCGGGAGCGGTCCGTTCGACCTCGAGCTCCCGGTCCTGGCCTCGATCCAGTGGCCGGCCCTGGCGATCACCGTCCTGGGGTTCGCGCTGATCTTCTGGCGGGGCTGGTCGGTGCTACGGACCCTCGGGGCGTGCGCGCTGACCGGGGTCGTCGTCGGGCTGGTGCTGGCAGCGGTCTGAGGCTGGTCACGGGTCCGCGCCCGGGGTGGTGCCGATCCTCCCCCCGGCGCACCTAGCGTCGTCGTCACCTCGCCGGAGGCGGCCCACCACCGTGGGCACCTCACCCCGGCCGGTCGCCACGCCGCCCCGACCGGGGCCGTGGCCTGATCCCTCAGCCTCCCGGAGGACCACCATGTCCCAGCGCAACACCACCGTCCGCAGCCTTCACGACCTCGGCCTCGCCGGCTGGTTCGGCGGCTCCCTGATGGGCGCGGTCGGTCTCAACGGCGCCGCCGCCCAGGCCGAGGACCCGCGCGAGCGCCTCAGCCTGTCGGCCGAGGGCTGGAAGCGGTGGGCCCCGGTCAACGCCGCCGCGATCGGCGCGCACGCCGTCGGCGGCGCCGGCCTCATCCTCGCCAAC
>JBBSKO010000092.1:0-8214 GCA_038256225.1 Propionibacteriales bacterium
CTGGGCGGCGAGCAGCTTCTGCTTGAGCCCGCCGATCGGCAGCACCCGCCCGTTAAGGGTCACCTCGCCGGTCATCCCGACGTCCGAGCGCACGGGGCGCCCGGTGGCCAGCGACGTCAGCGCGGTGACCATGGTGATGCCGGCGGACGGACCGTCCTTGGGCACCGCCCCGGCCGGCACGTGCAGATGCACCGCGCGGTCGAAGAACGCCGGGTCGACGCCGAGCTCGTCGGCGTGCGCCATCACGTAGGTCAGCGCGATCTGGGCCGACTCCTTCATCACCTCGCCCAGCTGTCCGGTCAGGGTCAGCCCGGGCGAGCCGCCGGGGCGTACCTCGTGGGCCGAGGCCTCGATGAAGAGCACGTCGCCGCCGAGGCCGGTGACGGCCAGGCCGGTCGCCACCCCGGGGACCGACGTCCGCTCCGCCACCTCGGGCGTGAAGCGGGCGCGGCCCACCAGGTCCTTGAGGTCGGCGACGTCGACGTGCACCGGACCCTCGGCCTGCCCGGTCGCGAGGCGGGTGGCCGCCTTGCGCAGCAGCCGGGCGAGCAGCCGCTCCATCTGGCGTACGCCGGCCTCCCGGGTGTGGTTGGCGGCGAGCTCGTGCAGCGCGTCGTCGCTGACCGTGACCTCCTCGGGCGTCATCGCGGTGCGCTCGAGCTGGCGGGGCAGGAGGTAGTCGCGGGCGATGGCGACCTTGTCGTCCTCGGTGTAGCCGTCGAGGGTGATCAGCTCCATCCGGTCCAGCAGCGCCTGCGGGATCTGCTCGACCACATTGGCGGTGGCCAGGAAGAGCACGTCGGAGAGGTCCAGGTCGAGCTCGAGGTAGTGGTCGCGGAAGGTGTGGTTCTGCGCCGGGTCGAGCACCTCGAGGAGGGCGGCCGCGGGGTCGCCGCGGTGGTCCGCGCCGACCTTGTCGACCTCGTCGAGGAGGACGACCGGGTTCATCGAGCCGGCCTCCTTGACGGCGCGCACGATGCGGCCGGGCAGGGCGCCGACGTAGGTGCGCCGGTGGCCGCGGATCTCGGCCTCGTCGCGCACGCCGCCCAGGGAGACGCGGACGAACTCGCGGCCCAGGGCGCGGGCCACCGACTCGCCCAGCGAGGTCTTGCCGACGCCGGGAGGGCCCGCGAGCAGCATCACGGCACCGGAGCCGCGGCCGCCGACGACCTGCAGGCCGCGCTCGGCGCGACGGGCGCGCACGGCGAGGTACTCGGTGATCCGGTCCTTGACCTCCTCGAGGCCGTGGTGGTCGGCGTCCAGCACGGCGCGGGCCGCGGCGACGTCGGTGGTGTCGTCGGTGCGTACCGACCAGGGCAGGTCCAGGACGGTGTCGAGCCAGGTCCGCAGGTAGGACGTCTCCGGGCTCTGGTCGCTGGCGCGCTCCAGCTTGTCGACCTCGCGCAGCATCGACGCGCGCACGGCGTCCGGCACCGGGGCGGCCTCCACCCGGGCGCGGTAGTCGTCGGCGCCCTCGGGCTCGCCCTCGCCCAGCTCCTTGCGGATCGCGGCGAGCTGCTGGCGCAGCAGGAACTCCCGCTGGCTCTTCTCCATGCCCTCCGCGACGTCGTGGCCGATCTTGTCGGTCAGCTCCATCTCGGCGAGGTGCTCCCGGGTCCAGCCGACGACCAGCTCGAGGCGGGCCGCGACCTGCGGGGTCTCGAGCAGCTCCCGCTTGCGCTCGGCGGAGAGGTACGGGGCGTAGCCCGCGAGGTCGGCCAGCGCGCTGGGGTCGGTGACCCGTTGGACCTGGTCGATGACCTGCCAGGCCTCACGGCGCTGGAGGGTGGCGACGACGAGGCGCTTGTACTCCTCGGCGAGGTCCTGGACCCGGGGGTCGTCCTTAGCGTCCGCGTCGGCGGGGACCGGCTCGACCTCGACCCACAGCGCGGCGCCGGGCCCGGTCACGCCGGAGCCGATCCGGGCGCGCTGGTCGGCCTTGAGGATGGCGGCCTCCGTACCGCCTTGCACGCGGCCGACGCGCTCGACGGTGGCCACGGTGCCGTACGCCGCGTAGCGGTCGTCCAGCCGGGGCGCGACCAGCAGCCGGCCGTCGCTGCCGGAGCGGGCGGCGTCGACCGTGGCGCGGGCGGCGTCGTCGAGCTCGATGGAGACGACCATGCCGGGCAGGACGACGAGGTCGGGGACGGAGAGGACCGGCAGCTTCTGGACGGGAGCGTCGGCGGGGGTGACGGGGTCGGACATGGATCCTCCAGGGACGGTGCGGGCGCACGTTGAGTGCGATCGACTCAACCTGGACGACACCGTTGTGCTTCCGGTGTTCACCGTGGGCGAACCCGGGGGGCGGATCCACGGGGTGGATCCGGGGTCGCTCCGGCGTGCGTCCCGGGGGCTGTCGGTGGTGCCGCCTAGGTTCATCGCATGCGGCTGCTGCACACCTCCGACTGGCACCTGGGCCGGTCCTTCCACCGGGAGGGCATGCTCGAGCACCAGGCCGCGTTCGTCGACCACCTGCTCGAGGTCGTGGCCACCGAGCGGGTGGACGTGGTGCTCGTCGCCGGCGACGTCTACGACCGCGCGCTGCCGCCGGTCGACGCCGTCCGCCTCGCCGACGAGTCGCTGGCCCGGCTGGCCGCCTCGCGCGCCCGGGTCGTGCTGACCAGCGGCAACCACGACTCCGCGCAGCGGCTCGGGTTCAGCTCGCGGCTGATCGACGCCGCCGGGGTCCACATCCGCGCCGACGTCTCCGCCGTCGGGGTCCCCGTCGTGCTCGAGGACGCCCACGGCCCCGTCGCCGTCCACGGCCTGCCCTACCTCGACCCGCACACCGTCGCCGACGCGTGGGGCCTGCCGGTGCGCAGCCACGAGAGCGCGATGGCCGAGGCGATGCGGCGGGTCCGCGCCGACCTCGCCGCCCGGCCGGCCGGCACCCGCTCGGTCGTCCTCGCGCACGCCTTCGTGGCCGCCGGCGGCACCGCGCCCGAGGCCAGCGACTCCGAGCGCGACATCAGCGTCGGCGGGGTCTCGCTGGTACCCGGGTCGGTCTTCGACGGCGTCGACTACGTCGCGCTCGGCCACCTCCACGGTCGCCGTGCCCTGACCGACCGGCTGCGCTACTCCGGCTCGCCGCTGGCCTACTCCTTCTCCGAGGCCGGGCACCGCAAGGGCTCCTGGCTGGTCGACCTCGACGCCGCCGGCGGCGTGGACGCGACCTGGGTCGACGCCCCGGTCCCCCGCCCGCTGGCCCGGCTGCGCGGCTCGCTGCAGGAGCTGCTCGACGACCCCCGGCACGCGGTGCACGAGGGGTCCTGGGTGGAGGCGACCCTCACCGACGCCAGCCGCCCGCTGCAGGCCATGGAGCAGCTGCGCCGACGTTTCCCGCACGCGCTGCTGCTGTCCTTCGCGACCCCTCCCCCGGGCCTGGCCGTGCTCGGCGACGGCGCGGCCCGCGGCACCCGGCGTACGGACCGCGAGCTGGCCACCGAGTTCCTGACCACCATGCGCGGTGCCGAGCCGGCCGACACCGAGCTGGCGCTGCTGCACGAGGCCGTCGACGCGTGCTGCGACGACACCGACGTCGACACCCTGCTGACCGCGGTGCCGGACCACGAGTCCGGGTCCGGGTCCGGGTCGGGGGTGGCCCGGTGAGGCTGCACGAGCTGGAGGTCGCCGCGTTCGGCCCGTTCACCGACCCGGTGACCGTCGACCTCGACGCGCTCGCCGAGGGCGGGCTGTTCCTGCTCTCCGGGCCGACCGGCGCCGGCAAGACCAGCGTCCTCGACGCGGTCTGCTTCGCGCTGTACGGCGAGGTCCCCGGCGACCGGGCCGCCGCCCGGCGGCTGCGGTCCGACCAGGCCGCCGAGGGCGCCGAGCCCCGGGTGCGGCTGGTCGCCACGCTGGCCGGGCGCCGCTTCGAGCTGACCCGCACGCCGGCCTGGCAGCGTCCGAAGAAGCGTGGCACCGGCACCACGCCACAGCAGGCGAGCGTCCGGGTGCGCGAGCGCGTGGACGGGTCGTGGACCACGCTCACCACCCGGCTCGACGAGGCCGGGCACCTGGTCACCACGCTGCTGGGGATGAACCTGGCCCAGTTCACGCAGGTCGCGATGCTGCCGCAGGGTCGGTTCCAGGCCTTCCTGCGCGCCGACTCCGACGAGCGGCAGAAGCTGCTGCAGCGCCTCTTCGGCACGGCCCGCTTCGAGCGGGCCGAGTCCTGGCTGCGCGAGCGCCGCAGCGACGCCCGCCGTGAGCACGACCGCGCCCACCTCGACCTCTCCGGCACCCTCGGCCGCGTGGCCGAGGTCGCCGACACAGACCTGCCCGCCTGGGACCTCGACGACCTGACCGGGCCCGCCCGCACCGGCGAGGTCGCCGGCTGGGTGCACGGCCTGGCGCAGGGCGCCGACGACGAGCGGGCCCGGCTCGACGCCGGCCTGGACGAGGTCGCCGCGCGCGAGCACGGGACCCGCACCGCCCTGGAGGCAGCCCGGGTCGAGGCCGAGCGGCTGGCCCGCCGGGCTGCCGCGACGGCCGAGCTCGACGTTCTCCACTCACGCACCGAGGCGCACGACGAGGACGTGCGTCGGCTCAAGGCCGCCCGCCGCGCCGCCCCCGTCGCGCCCCTGCGCACGCGGCTGACCGCCGCGCTCGGGCAGCAGCAGCGCGCCGAGGTGGGCCGGACCGCGGCGTGGGCCGAGGCCGAGGGCCTGCTCGGACCGGGGCCGGTGCTCGACGTGCCGCTCCTCGGGCCCGAGGCCGACGAGCCCACCTTGTTCGACCTGCCGGACGGTCCGGCCGACCCCGGGTGGTCGGGGAGCGAGCGTCCCGAGGCGCCCGCCTCCCAGGACGACGCCGACCTCGCCTGGATGCGCGACCAGGCCGACGCCGCGCTCGCCGACGCCACCGCGGTCGACGCCGCCCGGCCCCTGGAGGCCCGTGCCCGTGAGGTCGCCGGCGCGCTGGTCTCCGTGCGCGAGGAGGTCACCCGCCGGACCGCCCAGGTCGCCGACCTCGTCGAGGCCTGCGCCGGGGCCCCGGCCGAGCTGGCCGCCCTGCGGTCCCAGGCGGCCGGCGCCCAGCAGGCCGCGGTCCGGGCGGAGGCCGAGCGTCGTGCCGTCCGCGACCTCGAGGCGCGCAGCGCTGCGGCGCGCGACGCCGACCAGGTGCTCGCGCTGCTCGGCCCCGCCCGGCAGCGTCACGCGGACGCCCGCGACGAGGTCCTCGCGGCGCGCGAGGTCCTCCTCGAGCTCCGGGAGCGCCGGATCGCCGGGATGGCCGCCGAGCTCGCGACCGGACTCGCCGTCGGGGCGAGCTGCCCGGTCTGCGGCTCGGCCGAGCACCCCACCAAGGCCAGCCCGGCCCCCGGCTCGCCGGACGCGACCGCCGAGCGCCGCGCCCAGCACGACGTCGACCAGGCCAATGCCGTGGCGCACCTGCGCGACGAGGAGGCCCGCGACCTGGACAGCCGGCTGACGGCCGCCCGTGCCCGCGCCGGCGACGACCGGACCGAGGAGCTGCTCGCCCGCACGGAGCAGGCCCGCACGGCGTGCGCCGCGCTCGAGGCCGAGGCCACCGGGCTCGAGCAGCACCACCGCGACCTCGACCGCGTCGCGCAGGAGCAGGACGCCCGTCAGGTCGCGCTCAGCGCGGCCCGCTCCGCCCTGGCCCGTGCCGAGGAGCGCTGCACCTCCCTGGAGGAGCAGTCCACCGCCCTCGACGCCGAGCTGGCCGCGGTCCGCGGCACGCACGCCGACCTCGACACCGCCGAGCGCCACCACCTCGACCGCGTCGGCACGGCCCGGCGCGCCGTCCGCGCCGCGGAGGCCCTCACGGCGGCGCGCTCCCACGTCGTCGCGGCCACCGCCGACCTCGCCGCCGCGGCCGCGGAGGCCGGGTTCGGCTCCCCCGACGAGGCCCGCGACGCCGCGCTGCCCGGCGCCGACGTCGAATCCCTCGACGCCCGGGTCCGTCGGCACCGGGAGCGGCTCAGCGCCGTCACCGCGGTGCTGCGCGACACCGACCCCGCCCGTACGGCCACCGACACCGACACCGACGCTGCCGAGGCCCCCGGGCCGCCCGACCTCCCGGCGCTCGAGACGGCCCACCGCACCGCCCTCGAGCGGCTCGGCGACCACCGCGGCCGGCAGCGGCAGGTCGCCCACCGCGCCGCCCGGCTCGGGGAGCTCGACGCCGAGGTCGCCGCCGCCGTGGCCCGGTGGGCGCCACTGCGCGACGAGCTCGACCTGGTCGCCCGGCTCTCGACCTTCGCCGAGGGCCGCAGCGCCGACAACCGGTGGCAGATCCGGTTCTCGGCCTACGTGCTGGCCTACCGCCTCAGCCAGGTCGTCGCCGCCGCGAACGTGCGCCTGGCCCGGATGAGCGACCAGCGCTACGCCCTCGAGCACACCGCCGACCGCGGCCGCGACCGCCGCGGCGGACTGGGCCTGCTCGTGCGCGACGACTGGTCGGGACTGTCGCGCAACCCCTCCACGTTGTCGGGCGGGGAGACGTTCGTGGTCTCGCTCGCCCTGGCCCTCGGGCTGTCCGACGTGATCACCGCCGAGGCCGGCGGCGTCGAGCTGGACACGCTCTTCGTCGACGAGGGGTTCGGCTCGCTGGACGCCGACACCCTCGACGACGTGATGGACACCCTCGACGCGCTGCGCGACGGCGGGCGGGTCGTCGGCGTGGTCAGCCACGTCGCGGAGATGCGCGACCGGATCCCGGTCCAGCTGCGCGTGACCAAGGCGCGCACCGGGTCGCGGCTCGCGATCCACCGGTGAGCGGCCCGGTAGGTTCTCGGTCCATGAGCGGACCCGTCCTCGATCCCACCTTCGCGGCCCTGCCGCTCCGCCGGCTCGGCGAGGTCGCCCTCGGACGGGCCGAGCAGCTCGGCGCCACGCACGCCGACTTCCGCCTCGAGCGGGTCCGCTCCCAACACCTCGGGGTGCGTGACGGGGTGCTCCAGGGCGCCAGCGACGCCGAGGACCTCGGCTTCGCGGTCCGCGTCCTGCACGGCGGCGCCTGGGGCTTCGCCTCCGGTGTGGTGCTGACCGAGGCCGAGGCGGTCGCGGTCGCCGAACGCGCCGTCGGTGTGGCCCGGGTCGCGGCCACGATGACGACCGAGCCCGTCCGCCTCGCGCCCGAGCCGACGTACGACGACGTCACCTGGGTCTCCGACTACGACGTCGACCCGCTCGGCGTCCCCGTCGCCGAGAAGGCCGCCGTGCTCGTCGACTGGACCGAACGGCTGCGGCGCAGCGACGCCGTGGACCACGCCACCGCGTTCCTGCTCCAGGTGCACGAGAACAAGTACTACGCCGACCTGGCCGGCACCCGGACCACGCAGCAGCGGGTCCGGATGCAGCCCGGGTTCGAGGCGATGGGCTCCACCGCGACCTCCTTCGACGCGATGGCCAGCATCGCTCCGCCGGTCGGGCGCGGGTGGGAGTACTGCACCGGCACGCCGGCCCAGGGCGCCTGGGACTGGGACGCCGAGCTCGCCGAGGTGCCGGACCTCCTGGCCGAGAAGCTGGCCGCGCCCTCGGTCGAGCCGGGCACCTACGACCTCCTCGTGCACCCCTCCAACCTGTGGCTGACGATCCACGAGTCGATCGGGCACGCCACCGAGCTCGACCGGGCGCTGGGCTACGAGGCCAACTACGCCGGGACCTCCTTCGCCACCCCGGACCACCTCGGCACGCTCCGCTACGGCAGCGAGGTCATGCACGTCACCGGCGACCGGACGTACCCGCACGGTCTGTCGACCGTCGGCTACGACGACGAGGGCGTGCAGACCCAGTCGTGGGACATCGTCCGCGACGGGGTCCTGGTCGGCTACCAGCTCGACCGCGCGATGGGCGAGCGGATGCCGGAGCTCAACGGCGGGCGGTCGAACGGCTGCGCGTACGCCGACTCCCCCGGTCACGTCCCGGTCCAGCGGATGGCGAACGTCTCGCTGCAACCAGCACCCGACGGGCCCTCGACCGAGGAACTCGTCGGGCGGGTGGAGCGCGGCATCTACGTCGTCGGCGACAAGTCCTGGTCGATCGACATGCAGCGGTTCAACTTCCAGTTCACCGGCCAGCGGTTCTACGCCATCGAGGACGGCGAGCTGCGCGGTCAGCTGCGCGACGTGGCCTACCAGGCCACGACGACCGACTTCTGGGGCTCGCTCGAGGCCGTCGGCGGCCCGCAGACCTGGGTGCTGGGCGGGGCGTTCAACTGCGGCAAGGCCCAGCCCGGCCAGGTCGC
>JBBSKO010000093.1:0-8169 GCA_038256225.1 Propionibacteriales bacterium
GATGGTGAAGCTCTCGCGGGTCAGGCTGGCCAGCTGGAGCACCCCGAGCCCGACCAGCGCCAGGCCCTGCAGCGCGACCAGGGACGCCGCGACCACCAGGGGTGGTGGCGCCGGGTCGTCGCGGGCCGCGACGCCGGTCGGGTCCTCGGTCGGGTCCTCGGAGGGGTCGGGGGTCGGTCGGGAGGCCACGGGTCGAGACTAGATCGGGCCGGGTGGCACGTCGGTCGCGAGCCTGGGTCCGACGTCCCGAACATGCCGGTTGTGACCCACCGAACCTTCTGGGTGCTTGTGCCGGGCCCGTTCTGTTGGGAGTCTTGAGGGCGCGCTCGTGAACACCTTCACATCGTGGTCGGTCACGCGCGCCCGCAGGCCTGAGCACCCCTGTCTGCACGCGTGTAAGGAGAGAGAGAAACCCTGCCATGGACTGGCGCCACCGTTCTGCGTGCCTCGACGAGGACCCCGAGCTGTTCTTCCCGATCGGCAACACCGGTCCCGCGATCCTCCAGATCGAGGAGGCCAAGCAGGTATGCCGCCGCTGCGAGGTCCGCGAGCAGTGCCTGGCCTGGGCCCTCGAGGCCGGTCAGGACCACGGGGTCTGGGGCGGCCTGAGCGAGGACGAGCGTCGCGCGCTGAAGCGCCGCAACGCCCGGGCCCGCATCCGCACCGCCTGAGCCGCACCCCTGCCCCCGGGCAGGACCCACATCCGTCCGTCTCGTCGTCCCCCTCGCCTCAGGTGAGGGGGACGTCGATGTCGGCGAGCGCGCCGCCGCCCTGCGGGCGGTCACCGAGGTGGAGCCGGCCGCCCAGCTCGGACTCCACCAGGGTCCGCACGATCGACAGGCCCAGACCGGTCGACGTCTCGGGGTCGAAGCCGTCCGGCAGGCCGTGACCGTCGTCGGCGACGCCGATCGTCAGCCGGCCCGCTCCGCGACGCACCCGCATCTCGACGTGGCCCGTCGTCCCGGCAGCGGCGTCGCCGTACCCGTGCTCGACGGCGTTCTGCAGCACCTCGGTCAGCACCATCGCCAGGGTGGTGGCGGTCTCCGACGGGAGCCGGCCGAACGACCCCTCGCGTCGCACCTGCACCGGGACCCCGGCCGTGCTGACCTCCACGACCATGCCCACGAGGCGGTCGGCGACGTCGTCGAAGTCGACGTCCTCCTCGACGGCCTGGCTGAGCATCTCGTGCACGACCGCGATGGTGCCCACCCGGCGGACGGCCTCCTGGAGCGCAGCCCGGCCGCCCGGTGAGTCCATCCGGCGCGCCTGCAGGCGCAGCAGGGCGGCGACGGTCTGCAGGTTGTTCTTCACCCGGTGGTGGATCTCGCGAATGGTCGCGTCCTTGGTGACCAGCTCGCGGTCGCGCCGGCGCAGCTCGGTCACGTCGCGGACCAGGATCAGCGCCCCGATCCGCTCACCGGCGGGGCGCAGCGGCACCGACCGCACGATCAGGGCGACCTCCTCGGCGGCCAGCTCGGTGTCGCGGTGCGCCCGGCCGGCCAGGACCGCGCTCAGCGTCTCCTCGTCGGGTCGGCGTCGCGGAGGCACGAGCCGGCGGGTGAGGTCGGCGAGGTCGAGCCCGGTCAGGTCCCCCGACAGCCCCAGGCGCCGGTAGAGCGACAGCGCGTTCGGGCTGGCGTAGGTGACCAGCCCGAAGGCGTCGACGCGCAGGAACCCGTCGCCGACGCGCGGGGAGTCCGCGTGGTCGCTGCGCGCGCCGGGCACCGGGAAGTGACCGGCGGCGATCATCTGGCTCAGGTCGTCCGCGGTCTGCAGGTAGGTCAGCTCCAGCCGGCTCGGCGTGCGCACGCCGTGCAGGTTGGTGTTCCGGGTGATCACCGCGATCACCCGACCCTCCCGCACCACCGGGATCGACTCGACCCGGACGGGCACCTCGTCGCGCCACTCGGGGTCCCCCTCGCGGACCAGCCGCCCGCTGGCGTACGCCTCCTCCAGCAGCGGCCGCCGCCCGGCCGCGACGAAGGTGCCGATCACGTCGTCGACGTAGGCGGTCGGACCGGTGGTCGGCCGCATCTGGGCGCCGGCCCAGAAGCCGTGGCCGTCGCGGTCGGGCAGCCAGAGCACCAGGTCGGCGAAGGACAGGTCGGCCACGATCTGCCAGTCGGCCTGCAGCAGCTGCAGCCAGGACACGTCGTCCTCGTCGAGGTCGGTGTGGCTGCGGACCAGCTCGAGAAGGGTCGGCACGGGGGCAGCCTAGGAGGCGGCCGCACCGGGCGGCGTCAGGTGCGTCGCACGGACCACGGCGGGTCCGCGTACGGGCCCGCCGACCCGGCACCTTTGAGACACTGACGTCATGACACCGGGGCAGCTCTCCCAGATCGTCGACGCCGACTTCCCCGTCCCGGCCGACCGTCCGCTGGCCGACGTCACCGCCGACCTCACCCGGGCCCTGGGGGACCCCGACCCGGTGCTGCGCGACGACCTGGCCCTGACGGTGCTGGCCACCTGGATCGGCCGCGGCGTCTACGACGACCTGCTCGTCGGGCTCGGTGACGGCCTCGCCACGGGGCTGCGCTCCGGCATCGGCGAGCGGGGCACCGACTCGGTGTTCCGGCGCAGCTTCTCCGCGCTCGCCCTGGCGGAGTGCCTGGAGCGCGACACCCGGGTGCTGCGGGTGCCGAGCGGGACGGTGCTCGCGTGGGGCGACCGGCTGGTCACCTGGTTCGTGGCCGAGCAGGACTCCCGTGGCCGGGTCGAGGGTCACGGCTGGGCGTACGCCGTGGCCCACGGCGCCGACGCCCTGGGCGCCCTCGCCGGGTCCCCGCACCTGGGCCGGGAGGAGCTCGAGGTCGTCCTCGAGGTGCTGGCCGACCGCGCCGCGCGTCCCAGCGCCTCCCCCGACGACCTGCTGCCGGCCGGGGAGCCCGACCGGCTCGCCTCGGCCGTGCTGTCCGTGCTCCGGCGCGACCTCGTCGTCGTCGACCACCTCGAGGGCTGGGTGGGGCGCCTGACCGACGCGGCCCTGGCGGTCGGGACCGACGCGACGGTGGTCGAGGACCCGTACCTCGCCGCGGGCAACCTCCAGGCCTTCCTCCGGGCGCTGCACCTCCAGCTCGTCCTGGCCCCGGAGCCGCCCGCGGTCCGCTCGGACCTGCTGCTGCTCCTCGTCGACGCCCTGCGTCGCACCAACCCGCACACCCTCGGCGTCCCGGCCACGACCACCAGCGCCTGAGGGCTCCGGCTCCGGCTGGGTAGCCTGCGGGCATGACGACGACGTCCGGCCCGACCAGCCCCTCCGACGCCCCCGACGCAGCCGGTCCGGAGGGCACGCTGCGCGGCCACGCGGGGCAGCTCGCCGTGGCCGCGGCCCGGGCCCACGGGGTCGAGACCCTCTTCACGCTCTCCGGGGCGCACGTGTTCCCGATGTACGACGGCGCCGTCACCGCCGACCCGCCGATGCGCCTGCTCGACGTACGCCACGAGCAGACCGCCGCCTTCGCCGCCGAGGCCACCGGCAAGCTCACCCGCACCCCGGGCCTCGCGGTGCTGACGGCCGGGCCCGGGGTGACCAACGGCGTCAGCGCCATCGCCCAGGCCCAGTTCGCCGGGTCCCCGATGGTCGTCGTCGGCGGCCGCGCCCCGGCCAACCGCTGGGGCAGCGGGAGCCTGCAGGAGCTCGACCAGCCGCCGATCCTCGCCTCGATCTCCAAGCAGGCCCGCACCCTGCACACCACCGGCGAGGTGCTCGGCGGGATGGAGGACGCCTTCGGGGCGGCCGGGTCCTCCCACCGCGGCCCGGTCTTCGTCGACGTGCCCATGGACCAGTTCTTCGACACCGCCGAGGGACCGCGTCCCACCGGTGCCCGGCCGGCTCCGATCGAGCCCGACGGCGAGGCGGTGGTCCGCATCGCCCGGCTCCTCGCCGAGGCACGACGGCCCGTCGTGGTGCTCGGCACCGACGTCTGGGCCGACGGCGCGGAGGTCGCGGCCCTGCGGCTGGTCGAGCAGGCCGGCCTGCCGGCGATCACGAACGGGATGGGCCGCGGCGTCGTGCCCGGCGGCCACCGGCTGCTGGTGACCAAGGCCCGCAGCGCCGCCCTCGGGGGGGCCGACCTCGTCGTGGTCGTCGGCACCCCGCTGGACTTCCGGCTCGGCTACGGCGTGTTCGGCGGCAAGGACGACACCACGCCCGCCCGGGTCGTCCACGTCGCCGACTCGCCGGCCCAGGTCTCCACCCACGCCGACCTCGCCGACTCCGTCTCCGGCGACCTGACCACCGTGCTCGACGGGCTGCTGGCCGCGCTCGAGCGCGGCAGCCGCCCCGACTGGGGCACCTGGGTGGAGCAGCTGCAGGGCACCGTCGCGGCGGCCGTGGAGCGCGACGCAGCGCTGCTGTCCGCGGAGGCCGACCCCATCCACCCGGCCCGCATCTACGGCGAGCTGGTCCCCCGACTGGCCGAGGACTCGGTCGTGATCGGCGACGGCGGCGACTTCGTGTCCTTCGCCGGCAAGTACGTCGAGCCGAAGCGTCCCGGCGGCTGGCTGGACCCGGGCCCGTACGGCTGCCTCGGCGCGGGCCTGGGTGCCGCCATCGCCGCCCGCCTGGCACGGCCCTCGGCCCAGGTCGTGCTGCTGCTCGGCGACGGCGCGGCCGGCTTCTCGCTGATGGACGTCGACACGCTGGTGAGGCACAACCTGCCCGTGGTGATGGTGATGGGCAACAACTCGGCCTGGGGTCTGGAGAAGGGCCCGATGCAGATGCTCTACGGCTACGACGTGATCGCCGACCTGGCGCCGCGCACGGCCTACGACGGTGTCGTGAAGGCCCTCGGCGGCGCCGGGGAGACCGTGACCGACCCCCGCCAGATCGGGCCGGCCCTCGACCGGGCCTTCGCCTCGGGCGTGCCCTACCTGGTCAACGTGATCACCGACGTCGAGGCGGCCTACCCCCGCGCCACCTTCGGGATCTGAGGGTGGACGTCCGGCGGGTGCGCGAGGACGAGCACGCCCGCGTGGGCGCGATGACGGTCTCGGCCTACGCGCCGTTCCTCTCCCCCGACGACCCGTACGCCCTCCGCCTCGCCGACGCCGCCCGCCGCGACCGGGAGGCGGAGGTGTGGGTGGCCGTCGACGGGGCCGGGGAGCTGGTCGGCAACGTCACCGTCTGCCCGCCCGGCTCGGTCTGGCGCGAGCTGGCCGGGGACGACGAGGGCGAGTTCCGGATGCTCGCCGTCGATCCTGCGGCCCAGCGTCGCGGCGTCGGGGAGGCGCTCGCCCTCGCGGTGGTCGAGCGGTTCCGGGCCGAGGGGGCCGCCGCGGTCGTCCTGTCCAGCCTGCCCGCCATGCACGGCGCGCACCGGCTTTACGAACGGCTCGGCTTCACCCGCCGCCCCGACCGCGACTGGGCGCCCCTGCCCGGCCTGCGCCTGATCGCCTACGCCCGGGAGCTCGCGTGACCGATCCGTCCCCGCCCGACCGCGCCAGCCTGACCGCGGTGCTGCGCTTCACCGTCACCGAGGACGACACCGCCGCGGCCCTCGGCTCCGGCAGCCTGGCGGTGCTGGCCACGCCACGGCTCCTCGCGTGGTGCGAGGCAGCGACCTGCGCGGCGATCGAGTCCGTCCTGCCGCCCGGCGGCACCAGCGTCGGCACCCGGGTGGTCCTCGAGCACCTCGCGCCCAGCCCGGTAGGCCGGCGCCTCGAGGTCACCGCCTCGGTGGCCCACGTCGACGGCCGTCTGCACCGTCTCACCGTCGGCGCCCGGCACCTCTCCGGGGACCGGCCGGCGGCCGTGGTCGGCGCCGGCGAGGTCACCCGCGTGGTCGTCGACGCCGAGCGGTTCCTCGGCCGGCTGGGCTGACCGGCGGCCCCGGTCGGGCCTCCCGGGCCACCCGATTAGCGGTGCGCACCGACGTCTGGGAGGATCAACCGTTCGCGATCCGAGGAGGACACCATGGGCAAGACCGGCCGCAAGCGTCGCTCACGCCGCAAGAAGGCAGCAAACCACGGCAAGCGCCCCAACACCTGAGCGCTCGCCGCGCACACGAGCCCCCCGCCTCACGGCAGGGGGCTCGTCTGCGTCTCGGAGCCGGTGACGGTTCCGGTGGGGCTCAGCCCTCGCTGAGGCGCACCTGCACCTTCCGGATCGACACGCGCACGCGTTCGCGCAGCGCCTCGGGGGCCGGCTCCGCGCAGGAGCGGGCAACGACGGCCTTGACGGTGCGCTGCAGGTCGTAGCGCTCCAGGCACGGGTTGCAGGTGTCGAGGTGGACCCGCACGGCGGCGCAGTCGGCCGCGTCGAGCTCGTTGTCCAGGAAGTAGACGATCCGCTCGAGGTACTCGGCGCAGTCCTCGTCACCCGGCGGGACGCCGGTGTCGGCGTGGGTGTGCTCGGTCATCGCTTGCCACCTCCGCGGGCGTAGTCGGACAGCATGTCGCGCAGCTGGCGGCGGCCACGGTGCAGCCGCGACATCACCGTCCCGATCGGGGTGTCCATGATCTCCGCGATCTCCTTGTAGGCGAACCCCTCGACGTCGGCGAGGTAGACCGCGAGCCGGAACTCCTCGGGCAGGCGCTGCAGGGCGTCCTTGACCTCGGAGTCGGGAAGGTGCTCGAGTGCCTCGGTCTCGGCGGACTTCAGCCCGACCGAGCTGTGGCTCTCCGCGCGGGCCAGCTGCCAGTCCTCGATGTCCTCGGCCATCGACTTCTGGGGCTCGCGCTGCTTCTTGCGGTAGGTGTTGATGAAGGTGTTCGTCAGGATCCGGTACAGCCACGCCTTGAGGTTCGTGCCGGGGCGGAACTGGTGGAAGGCGGAGTACGCCTTCGCGAACGTCTCCTGGACGAGGTCCTCGGCGTCGGCGGGGTTGCGGGTCATCCGCATTGCCGCGCCGTAGAGCTGGTCGAGGAACGGCAGCGCGTCGCGCTCGAAGCGCGCCGCACGGTCGTCCTCGGACTCGGTGGCGACGTCGATGTCGGCCGGGTCGACGGTGGAGGGCTCGTCGGGCTCGATCAACGAGGTGGGGGCGGTGTCAGTCATCGCTCCCCAGCCTAGCCTCGGCTCGGTTCGCCCGTCGGGCGGCAGCAGCATCGCGATCACAGGGGGAGAACAGGCCGCACCCCGCTCTTTGTTCCCGGGCCACCACCCGGCTGGGTGTCGCGCGCACGCGCAGGACCGGTCACGGCCTCAGCGTGGGCCGGCCGGGATCTCGCGGATCAGCCACTCGAGCGTGGCACCGACGAGCAGGCCGGTGACCTCCTCGTCGGTGATCGGGCCCCGTTTGTGCACCGCCAGTCCGTGGTCGGCGTCGGGCACCACGACGACGTCCATGCCGGGCAGGTCGGGCAGGTCCTCGGGGCGGCCCATGTCGTCGCGCTCGCCCTGCACCACCAGCGTCGGCAGGCCGATCCCGCGCAACTCCTCGACCCGGGACTTCTCCGGGCGGCCGGGCGGGTGCAGGGGGAAGGACAGCGCCAGGCAGCCGGTGGCGCCCATCCGCCGCGCCAGCCGGGCGGCGCTGCGGGCTCCGGCGGAGCGGCCGCCGACCACGAGCGGGGTACGCACGCGCAGCCGGTCGTAGGCGGTCATCAGGGCCGCGTCGAGGGTGGGCGGCGCGGTGGCGACCCGGCGTCCCGCACGACGCCAGGGCTGCTCGAAGCGCACCACGGTGACGCCCTGCTTCGGCAGGTGCCGGGCCAGGGCGGCCAGGTCACGGCTCTCGATCCCGGCCCCGGCGCCGTGGTTGAGCAGCAGCGTGGCCCAGGGGCGTACGGCACGGTCGGTGACCAGCCGCCCCTCGCCGTGGACGGTCTCGACCAGCAGCTCGCTGCTCACGTGACGACCTCCTCGAGCGGCAGCGGCTCGGTGAGCGTCGCCCCGTTGTTGCGCACGTTGCCGACCGCCGCCGAGACGGGGTACGCCTCCAGGCGTCCCGGGGCCGCGGGCTCGAGCAGGTCCAGGACGCTCTCGCGCGGCGCCCCCGGGTCCAGCCAGTCGGCCCACCGGTCGCGGCCGACCATCATCGGCATCCGGTCGTGCAGGTGACCGAGGTCGTCCTCGGCCGCGGTGGTGATCACGGTGCAGGTCCAGCGGAACCGGTCCGGGTCGTCCTCGGCCCGGTCGGGGTCGCGCCAGATCTCGTACAGCCCGGCCATCGCGAGGACGCCGCCGTCCCGCGGGTGGATGTAGAAGGGCTGCTTGCGGGGCTTGCC
>JBBSKO010000094.1:0-7947 GCA_038256225.1 Propionibacteriales bacterium
AAGGCCTCGCGGAAGGCCGGCCGCTTGCGCAGGATGGTGGCCCAGGACAGCCCGGACTGGAAGGCCTCCAGCGTCAGCCGTTCGAAGAAGGCGGACTCGCCCTCGACCGCGGTGCCCCACTCGGTGTCGTGGTACTCCTGCATCATCCCGTCGCCGGAGCCCCAGGGGCAGCGGGCGACGCCGTCGTCGCCGACGACCGGACCGGTGCTCATCGCGGACCCCTCAGGACCGGGTGCGCAGGCGTACGCGCGGCAGCGCCGGCGCCGGGATCGGCGGCATCGCGGAGACCACGCCGAACCGGCCGTCGGTCTGCTGCTCGCCGACCTGGGCCTGCCAGGCGTCGCGGGCGGCGACGACCTCGTCGTGGGTGCGGCCCACGAAGTTCCACCACATGACGATCGGCTCGCCGAACGGTGGCCCGCCCAGGAGCAGCACCCGCGTCCCCTCCGCACCCGCGGCCAGCGTCAGGGTCGCGGCCCCCGGGGCGGCGTAGGCGAGCTCGTGCGGGGCCACGGCCGTGCCGGCCACCTCGACGTCGCCGGTGTCGACCAGCACCCCGTGCTCGTACGTCGGGTCGACGTCCAGCGCCAGGACCGCGCCGGGGTCCAGGACGAGCTCCGCGCCGAGCAGCGGGGTGGCCGTCTCCACGGGCGAGGTGACCCCCAGCAGCGAGCCGAGGAACACCGAGGCGCGCCACCCGTCCCCGGCCAGCGGCTCGGGGGCGTGGTGGGCGAAGGCGGGCTGCCCGTCCCGTGCCCCCTCGGGCAGCGCCACCCAGAGCTGGGCGCCGTGCAGGACCGTCGTCGTCGGCACCGAGATCTCGGAGTGGCTCACCCCGTGGCCGGCGGTCATCAGGTTGACCTCGCCGGGGCGGACCACGGCGTGCGTGCCCAGGCTGTCGCGGTGCTCGATCTCGCCGGTGAAGAGCCAGCTGACCGTGGCGAGCCCGATGTGCGGGTGGGGCGCCACCACCATCCCACCGGTGTCTGCGACGTCATCGGGCCCGTAGTGGTCGGCGAAGCACCACGCGCCGATCAGCGAGCGGTCCCGCTGCGGCAGCGTGCGCCGCACGGTCATCGCCCGGGGGCCCCCGAGCGGGACCTCCCGGGGGCCGAGGACCTCGACCCCCGGACCGCCCGGCCCCGGGCGGCACTCGACCTCGTCCGGGTCGCGCTCGCCGTTGCTCATCGACGTGGGCTCACGACGTCGTGCTCAGGCCAGCTGGCCCGGGTCGTCGGTGCGCATCGTCCCGGTGCCCTGGTCGCCCGAACCCTCTATCGTCCGGCTGCCCAGCACGTACCCGGGACGCTCGAGGCGCAGGATGACCGCCTTCGAGACCGGCGTGTTGCTGCCGATCGCGGTGGAGTCGAGCGGCACCAGGGGGTTGGTCTCGGGGTAGTACGCGGCGGCGCAGCCCCGGGGCTGGTCGTAGGAGACGACCCGGAAGTCCCGCGCGATCCGCTCCTCGGCCGAACCGTCGCCGTCGGGGTCGGTCCACTCCCCCACCAGGTCGACCATGTCGCCGTCGGTGAGCTCGAGGTCACGGATGTCGTCGGGGTGGACGAAGACGACCCGACGCCCGTTGCTGATGCCGCGGTAGCGGTCGTCGAGCCCGTAGATGGTGGTGTTGAACTGGTCGTGGGAGCGCAGCGTCTGCAGCAGCAGCCGTCCCTGCGGGACCTCGAGCACCTCGACCGGCGTGCAGCTCAGGACCGCCTTGCCGGACTCGGTCTCGAAGGTGCGGGTGTCGCGCGGCGGGTGCGGGAGGACGAACCCGCCGGGCACGTCGACCTTCTCGTCGTAGGCCGCGCAGCCCGGCACGACGCGGGCGATGGAGCGACGGATCTCGGTGTAGTCCGAGCGCCAGGCGGTCCACGGGACGCGCGCCATCGCCCGGCCGGCGGGCGACTCGGGAGCCGCGGCCTGGACGGCCTCGGCCAGCCCGCAGACGACGTGGACCTCCGAGCGCAGGTGCGGCGACGCCGGCTTCAGCGGGCCCTTCGAGGCGTGCACGGCCGACATCGAGTCCTCGACGGTGACCCGCTGCTCGACGCCCCCGGTCAGGTCCTTCTCGGAGCGGCCCAGCGGCGGCAGCAGCAGCGTCTCGCGCCCGAAGGTCACGTGGCTGTGGTTGAGCTTGGTGGCCACGTTGACCACGGTGCGGACGTTGCGCATCGCGGCCGCGGTCACCTCGGTGTCCGGGGCGGCGGAGACGAAGTTGCCGCCCATCGACAGGAAGAAGTCGACCGTCCCGTCGCGCATCTCGCGGATCGCCTGGACGGTGTCGTGGCCGTGCTCGCGCGGCGGGTCGAAGCCGAACTCCCCCTGGATCGCGTCGAGGAAGTGGTCGGGCAGCCGCTCCCACACGCCCATCGTCCGGTCGCCCTGCACGTTGCTGTGGCCGCGGACCGGGCACAGACCGGCGCCGGGGCGGCCGATGCTGCCCTGGAGCAGCGCGACGTTCACGATCTCCTTGATCGTCGCGACCGAGTTGTGGTGCTGGGTGATCCCCATCGCCCAGCAGGTGGTCGTGGCCTCGGAGTCGCGGAACATCTCCGCGGCCTCGGTGACCTGGGCGCGGCTGAGACCGGTCGAGGCCTCGACCTTGGCCCAGTCGAGCTCCTTCACGTGCTCGACGTACTCCTCGAACCCGGCGGTGTAACGCTCCAGGAACTCGCGGTCCACGGCGTCCCACTGGACCAGCAGCGAGCCGATCGCCTGGAAGAGCGCGAGGTCGCCGTTGATCCGGATCGGCAGGTGGAGGTCCGAGAGGCCGGTGCCGTTGGCGAGCCAGCCCTTGACCTTCTGCGGGTTCTTGAACCGGACCATCCCCGCCTCCTCGAGCGGGTTGACCGAGATGATCTTGGCGCCGCGACCCTTGGCCTCCTCCAGCGCGGAGAGCATCCGCGGGTGGTTGGTCCCCGGGTTCTGGCCGACCACGACGATCAGCTTGGCGAGGTGGATGTCCTCCAGGCTGACCGAGCCCTTGCCGATGCCGATCGTCTCGACCAGCGCCGAGCCGCTCGACTCGTGGCACATGTTCGAGCAGTCGGGCAGGTTGTTGGTGCCCAGGGCGCGGACGAAGACCTGGTAGGCGTACGCCGCCTCGTTCGAGACCTTGCCCGAGGTGTAGAACACCGCGCGGTCCGGCGAGTCCAGCCCGGTCAGCCGCTCGGCCATCAGGGCGTTCGCGTCGTCCCAGCTGATCGGCTCGTAGTGCGTGCCGCCCTCGCGGACCATCATCGGCTCGGTGATCCGGCCCTGCTGGCCCAGCCAGTACTCCGTGCGCCCGGCCAGGTCGGCCAGGGAGTGCTCGGCGAAGAACGCGCGGTCGACACGGCGCTTGGTGGCCTCCTCGGTGACGGCCTTGGCGCCGTTCTCGCAGAACTCCGCGTGGTGGCGCTCACCCGGGCTGGGGTCGGGCCAGGCGCAGCCCTGGCAGTCGAACCCGTCGGCCTGGTTCAGCTTGAGCAGCGTCTGGGCGGTCCGGACCGGCCCCATCTGCTCCATGGCGCGCTTCATCGAGACCGCGACGGCCGTCGGGCCGGCGGCGTGGTGGTGGGGCTTGTCGACGTCGAGGTCGGACTCGTCGATGTCGGACTTGGGGGCGGGGCGGAGGGCACTCACCCCGCTATCATCACCCAGGACCCTGTGGACGGCGTCACCCCGGCGGGGGCTGGCCGCCCGCCCACGTCCAGGGGTATACCGGGTCGTCGACCTCGGCGGCCGCCTCACCGAGCTCGAGCGGGGCGAAGGTGTCGACCATGACCGCCGACTCGTGGAACTCCGTCGCACCCAGGGAGGCCTCGATCGCGTCCGGCTGCGGGCCGTGCGGGAACCCGCCCGGGTGCAGCGAGACCGAGCCCAGCCCGATGCCCGAGCCCTTGCGCGCCTCGTAGTCGCCGCCGACGTAGAACATCACCTCGTCGGAGTCGACGTTGGAGTGGTAGTACGGCACCGGCACGGCCAGCGGGTGGTAGTCGACCTTGCGGGGGAGGAAGTTGCAGATCACGACGTTCCACCCCTCCAGGACCTGGTGCACCGGCGGCGGCTGGTGGACCTTGCCGGTGATCGGCATGAAGTCCTCGACGTTCAGCGTGTAGGGGTACAGGCAGCCGTCCCAGCCGACGACGTCGAACGGGTGCGTGGCCAGGGTGTGGCGGGTGCCGACGACGCCGGCGGAGGTGCGGTGCTTGACCAGCAGGTCGACCGGCTCCTCGGCCTGCGGCCCGTCGACCAGGAGCGGCTCGGTCGGCCCGTGCAGGTCCCGCTCGCAGTACGGCGCGTGCTCCAGCAGCTGGCCGTAGCGCGAGAGGTACCGCTTGGGCGGGGCGACGTGGCCGGTCGTCTCGATCGCGTAGAGGCTGCTGGCCTCCGCGGGGACCCACCGGTGCGTGGTGGCCCGGGGGACGACGACGTAGTCGCCGGCCCGGTAGGGCACGACCCCGAAGACGGTCTCGACCGTGCCCGAGCCGGCCTCGACGAAGACCACCTCGTCACCGATCGCGTCGCGGTAGAGCGGGCTGGGTTCGGTGCCGGTGACGACGTAGGAGATCCGGACGTCGTGGTTGGCCAGCACCTGTCGGCGGCCGGTCACGGCGTCGGCGCCGCCGGGGACGGCCAGGTCGTGCAGGCGAAGGTGGCGCGGGAGCAGCGGGTGGTTGGGGCGGCGGGACGGGTCGGGCAGCTCCCAGGTCCCCGCCCCGAGGATCGCCGACGGCACGCCGCGGTGGTAGAGCAGCGAGGAGTCCGACGAGAAGCCCTCCTCCCCCATCAGCTCCTCGCGGTAGAGACGCCGGTCCTCGCGGGAGGGGTCGCGGTGCTGGGTGTGCCGGGTGCGCGGGACGTCGCCCACGCGGGAGTAGTACGCCATCGTCTCTCCTCGCAGGGCCCCCTCGGCGGGGGGACGGGTGCGGTTACGTTACCGAGATGGAGAGCACCGAGCACAGGACCTGGTGGAGCGGCCTGCTGGACGTCGCCGGCGCGGTCGGCGCGGTCGACCCGACGCACGCCGACCTCGTCGGTTCGCGCGTGGTCGTCGACACCGACCTGCCCGGCACCGACCCGGACGGCCCGCCGGTGACGCTGGTCGTCAGCGGTGGCGCCGGTCAGGTGGCCGGTCCGGCGGCCCTCGCGGCCCGGCGGGGCGTGCCCCTGCGGGCGGTGCGGGTGACCCTGCGCGACCCGGCCGACCTGCGCGGCAACGCGCGCCGGGTCGTGGCGGCCGTCGAGGCCGCCCGCGTCGAGGGTGCGCTGGCCGACGACGTCGTGGTCGCCGTGGGGATGCCCGACGCCGAGCCCGGCGCGGACTGGTGCGCCGCCGTCGACGAGGTCGCCGCGCTCGAGCTGGCGGTCTCGCTGCCGGTCGACGGGGCCGACCCGCTGCGGGTGGCTGCGTGGCTCGAGGCCGTGCTCGACCGGGAGACGCCGCTGACCGTCGTCGGCGGGCACCCGTTGTCGGTGCTCGGCGCCGTGCGGCGCGCCTTCGACGGCGAGGGCGCGGTCGAGGTGGCCGGTGCGCTGACCGGACCGCCGACCCACGCCGTGACCGGGATGGACGAGACCGCGCTGCGCGGCGTCCGGCGGTGGCTGCGCGGCGTCGAGACCGGGCCGGACGGGCCGGCGGTCTACGCCACGGCACTGGCCGAGCTGGGAGTCCGCGGGTGAGGGACCTCCAGGGTCCCGAGGGGTTCGGCGCCGACCACCTGCCGTACGGCGTGTTCTCCCCGCCGGGCGGTGGCCCCCGCGTCGGGGTGCGGCACGCCGACCGCGTCGTGGACCTCGCCGCCGCCACCGGGCTCCCCGCCCTGGCCACCGGGTCGTTGGACGCGCTGCTGGCGCTCGGCCCGTCCGGCTGGGAGCAGGTCCGCGAGCAGGCCGCGCTCGCGGTGGCGGACGACGGCGTGCCCTCCTACGACGTGGCGACCGTGGCGCTCCACGCGCCGTTCACCGTCGGCGACTACGTCGACTTCTACGCCTCCGAGCACCACGCCCGCAACGCCGCGGCGGTGCTGCGCCCGGACGCCCCGGCGCTGCCGCCGGCCTGGCGGCACCTGCCGATCGGCTACCACGGCCGGGCGCAGACGGTCGTGCCGAGCGGGACACCGGTGGTGCGCCCGGTGGGCCAGGGCCGACCGCCGGCCGACGGCGACGGCACGCCGGCCTTCGGGCCCACCCGCCGCCTCGACCTGGAGGCCGAGCTGGGCTTCGTGGTGGGGACCGGCTCGGCGATGGGCGAGCCGGTGACGGTCGACGCGTTCGCCGACCACGTCTTCGGCGTGGTCGGCCTCAACGACTGGTCGGCGCGCGACCTGCAGGGCTGGGAGATGGCGCCGCTGGGCCCGTTCCTCGGGAAGTCGTTCGCGACGTCGATCTCGGCGTGGGTCACGCCGCTGGCGGCGCTCGCGGGCGCGTGGACCGACCTCCCCGGCCAGGACCCGGTGCCGCTGCCCTACCTGCGGTCCGCCGACGGGTCGACCCCGCGCGGGCTCGACGTGGCCGTCGAGGTCGTCGTCGACGGCGAGGTGCTGGCGCGACCTCCGTACGCCTCCACCTACTGGGCCCCGGCGCAGATGCTGGCGCACCTGACGGTCAACGGCGCCTCGGTGCGCCCGGGCGACCTGTTCGCGTCCGGCACGATCTCGGGACCCGGCGACGCCCAGCTCGGGTCGCTGCTGGAGATGTCGGCGCACGGGCGCGGGTTCCTGGAGGACGGCCAGGAGGTGGTGCTCCGCTACAGCGCCCCGGGCCCCGCCGGCGGGCGCCTCGCCCTCGGCGAGGTGCGGGGGCGGGTGCAGCCGGCCCGCCACGTCGGCGACACCTGAGCGCGCCCGGGCGTTCATCCCGTCCCGGTTGACTCGGGCGGTGCGCATCGCCCAGCTCGCCAACTTCGTCGGCCCCGCCTCGGGCGGGATGCGGGTGGCGCTCGAGGCGCTGGCCCGCGGTTACGCCGAGCGGGGCGTCCCGCGCCTGCTCGTGGTGCCCGGCCCCACCGACGCGCGGACGACGACCGGGGCCGGCGAGGTCGTGCAGCTGCGGGCCCCCCGGGTCGGCGGCGGCTACCGGCTGATCGTCGAGCCGTGGAGGGTGGTCGACGTCCTCGAGCGGTTCGCCCCGACGTCGGTCGAGCTCAGCGACAAGACCACCCTGCTGCCGGTGACGCGGTGGGCGCGGCGCCAGGGCGTGCGGACGGTGCTGTTCTCCCACGAGCACCTCGGCGAGATGCTCGCGGGCCGCACCGGCCTCGACCTCGGCCCTCGCCTCTCGGTCGGGCTGCTGAACCGGTTGCTGGTGCGCAGCGTGGACGCGGTCGTGGTGACCTCCCGCTACGCCGAGGGCGAATTCGCGGCGCTGGCGGCGGGGGCGGGCTGCCCCGTCGTTCGGGTCCCGCTCGGGGTCGACCTCGAGACGTTCGCGCCGGCGCCGGCCGGCCGGCCGGCGGGGCCCGGACGGCGGGACGCCCCGCTGCGGCTCGTGCACGTCGGTCGGCTGTCCCGGGAGAAGGCGCCGCACCTGGCCGTGGCCACGGCCGTCGAGCTGCACCGGCGCGGGGTCCCGGTGACCCTGGACGTGTGGGGCGACGGGCCGCACCACGACGAGCTGGTCGCGCTCGCCGGGGACGCCCCGGTGCGCTTCGGCGGGTACGTCGCCGACCGGGCCGCGCTGAGCGCCGCCCTGGCCCGTGCGGACGTCGCGCTGTCGGTCTGTCCGACCGAGACCTTCGGACTGGCGGTGCTCGAGGCGCTGGCCAGCGGCACCCCCGTGGTCACCGCCGACACCGGCGGGGCCAGCGAGATCGTCGACGCCGCCTCCGGCGCGTGGGCCCCGCCGCTCCCCGGACCGCTCGCGGACGCCGTGCTGCGGGTGGCCGCCCGGCCGGAGGCGGCGCGACGCCGCGCCGCCCGGCGGCGGGCCGAGCTGTTCACCTGGGACCGCTCGGTCGAGCGG
>JBBSKO010000095.1:0-7920 GCA_038256225.1 Propionibacteriales bacterium
ACGACGTACGGCTGCGAGACCCCGGCGTGCTTGGCCACGGTGTCGGTGCTGGTGCCGTGGTACCCGCCCAGCGCGAAGGCGTGGGTGGCGGCGTCGAGCACCAGCGCGCGGCGGTCCTCGGCGCTCATCCGGGGGACGGGGGCGGCGTCGTGGGAAGTCATCCTTGACAGATTATCAAACGATTACCTACCGTCGTGACCAAGTAATCATTCGATGCCTTCTAGATGCGGAGACGCAGATGACCCTCCTCGACCTCCCGGCGGAACGCCGCCGGGGACCCGCGACCGACCCGACCCGGCGACCCCGCCGCGCACCCGTGTGGCTCGTGGTCGTCGCGGCCTCCTTGCCGATGTTCATGGCCACGCTCGACAACCTCGTCATGACCAGTGCGCTGCCGGTGGTGCGCGCCGACCTCGGCGCGAGCGTCGGTCAGCTGTCCTGGTTCCTCAACGCCTACACGCTTACCTTCGCGACGTTCATGCTGCCGGCCGCGACCCTGGGCGACCGGCTCGGCCGGCGCCGGGTGATGGTCGCCGGCATCGCCGTCTTCACGCTGGCCTCGATCGCCTCGGCGCTGAGCACGACCTCGGAGGCGCTCATCGCCGCCCGCGCGGTGCAGGGCCTCGGGGCCGCGGCGATCATGCCGCTGTCACTGACCCTGCTGGCCTCCTCGGTGTCGCCGGCGCTCCGCCCGGTCGCCATCGGGATCTGGGGCGGGGTGTCGGGCCTCGGGATCGCGCTCGGTCCGGTCGTCGGCGGGGCGGTCGTCGAAGGGATCAGCTGGCAGGCGATCTTCTGGCTGAACGTCCCGGTGGCGGTGGTCGCCGTGCCCCTCCTGTTGCTCACGTTGCCCGAGTCCCGGGGCGCCTGGCTCCGGCTCGATCCGGTCGGCACGCTGCTGATCGGCGGCGGCGTCCTGGCGGGGGTCTGGGGCATGGTGCACGGCAACGAGGACGGCTGGGACTCGGCGGGCGTGCTGGTCCCGCTGGTGCTCGCCGTCGTGCTGGTCCCGGCCTACGTGCTCTGGGCGCGCGGGCGGGCGTACGCCGTGCTGCCGCTGCGGCTGTTCGCCTCCCGCGGCTTCTCCGTGGCCAACGTCGTGGTGCTGCTGTTCACGACCGGCGTCTTCGGCACGGTCTTCCTGCTCTCCCAGTACCTCCAGGTCGTCCAGGGCTACAGCCCGCTGGAGGCCGGCCTGCGGACGCTGCCCTGGACCGCGGCGCCGATGGTGGTCGCCCCGATCGCTGGCGCGCTGGCCTCCCGCACCGGGCTGCGGGCGCTGCTGCTGGTGGGCCTGGCCCTGCAGACCGCCGCGCTGGCCTGGTTCGCCGTGCTCACCGAGAGCGGCGCGGCCTACAGCTCGTTCGTCGTGCCGCTGGCGATGGCCGGGATCGGGATGGGCCTGACCTTTGCTCCCAGCGCGACCATGGTCCTCGACGGCCTGCCGGACGATGACTTCGCGATCGCCAGCTCGGCCAACTCCACGATCCGCGAGTTCGGGGTGGCCTTCGGGATCGCGCTGCTCACCGCGGTCTTCCTCGGCAACGGCGGCGAGATCAGCCCGGTCGGGTACGACGGCGCGGTCGGACCCGCGCTGCTCACCGGCGCCGCCGCGGTCGGCCTGGCCACGCTCGCCGCGTTCCTCGCGCCCCGTCGGGCCCGCTGAGGCGCGGGGCGTGCGCGGCGTGTGCCGGGGGCGCGGCTCTCCAGGTCTCGGGGCGCGGGGTCAGGCGCCGCTGTAACGCTGGGTTACTTCATCTGGTGCGGCGCTGTGACGCTGCGCCAGATGAAGTAACCCAGCGTTACAGCGATGGTGGTGGCGTGACGCCGCGGCGCCGGGGCCCGCCGTGGCCCTCGACGCCGGTCACGCCCCACCACGCATCCGCCGTCCGCGTCAACCATGGGTTGACACGGACGGCGGGCCTGTCAGGCGGCCGGCTGCATCGCCTCCGGGATGTCGGCCGACACCACGGACACGTGCCAGCGGGCCTCCCGCCACCCCGTCGGCCCCCGCTTCCAGACGATGGTGGCCACGCAGTCGAAGGTGGCGGTGGCGCCGGCGACCTCCAGGAGCTGACGGAACTCGAGGGCGCTGAAACCCATCGTGGCGTGCTGCACCGCGTCGTAGCGCAGCACCTCGCTGTCGGTGCGCGCTTCCATCCTGCGCAGGGTCGCGAAGAGGTCGAGGAACCACCGCTCCCACTCCGCGCGCGTGCGGATGACGGAGATCGCCCCGGCCGGGTCCCCGTCGACGATCCCGAAGTCGTCGTCGCAGAGCTCGGCCAGCGTGTCGTAGTCGTGGTCGCGCACCGAGCGGAGAAGCGTCAGGGTCTCCGTCAGGTACGGACGTCCCGCCAGCTCGCCGGGCGGGTCGTCGAGCGCGGAGCGCCTCACGGCACCGACGGCCGGTCCGGCGCTCACGCCGGTTGCCGGTCGCCGCGGCCCACGGACCTGTTCGGAGCGGGGACGTCGGGGACGTGGTCGCCGTACCTCGCCGGGTCCTCCTCGATGCTCTGGGTCCGCGCCAGGCGGTAGATCAGGATGCCGAAGACCGCCTTGGCCACGATGTCGGCGATGGAGTAGCCGCCCTGGCGGAGCACGAAGCCGTCCGCCCCGCCGAAGAAGTCACCGCCCAGGAGCGGGAACGCGTAGGCGATCGGGTAGGCGCCCCAGGAGGCCAGCAGCAGCCACCGCAGGTTCGAGATCTGCTTGCGCACCTGCGGGGACCTGCCCTCCACGGCCTTGCCGAGCTCGACGAACAGCACGTAGAGCAGGTACAGGAACGGCAGGGTCGACAGCACGCCCCACAGCACGCGGGGCCCGGTCTCGAGGGTGATCTCGCCGGGGTAGCCCAGCACGATCATCAGGGCCGCGGCCGGCACGAGCTTGAGCAGCAGCCTCCGGGACGCCGCCCGCGAGAGCGCCAGGACCGCGACCGTCTCGACCAGCAGCAGGGGCACGGTCAGGAACCAGTCGACGTACCGGTAGCCCTCGTTGAACTCGATGTTGGACAGCACGTGCGCCGACTCGATGGTGGCGCCCGCGGGATAGCTCTCCTGGAAGTTCGTGAAGATCCGGAAGTAGTGGTAGGTCGCGATCCCGCACACGGTCGCCGAGATGATCAGCGCGTTGCGGTAGCGCGGAGCGACCTGTCGCTGCGACAGCAGCAGGAACAGGGCGGTGAAGAGCAGGCTGGCGATCGCCAGCGAGAGCATGTTGTAGACCGTGGAGTACTGCCCTGCGGACAGCTCCGAGATCGCACTAGAGGTGGGAGTTGCCGAGATCCTGACCATGATCATCCTCGGGATGGGCGCGGCCATGCATCGGCCGCGAAGCCGGAGTCACCCCGAGTATGAAGGGAGGAAGACCCCCCTGTGATGTCAGTGAGAGTACGCCCGGGTAGAGCAAGTTTTCAACTTGCACAAGTTTTACGAACCGTCAGGGACGAGATTGGTCGGTCGCTGTCAGCAGGGCGAGCGCCTCCCCGAGGCCGGCGGCGCGGCGCAGGGCCGGGACGAGCTCGGTCGGCCACCCGGCGCCACCGACGACGACCAGGGTGGCCGGCCGCGTCCGCGGCAGGGCCGCCGCGAGGGTGGCGGGGTCCACGGCGCCGGGCACGGTGCAGCTGACGAACACCGCGGACGGCCGCGTGCGCCGGGCGACCGTCGCCAGGGTCGCGACCGGGACCTGGGCGCCGAGCACCTGGGCCGGGCGCCCGCGCTCGGCCAGACCCAGGGCCAGCGCGTGCAGCGTCAGGGTGTGCTGGTCGTCCGGCGCGGAGGCCAGCAGGACCGGGCGGCCCCCGGCCGGTCGGGGCAGCTCGGCCCGGCGGCGACGCAGGGCGCCCAGGGCGGCCTCCGACACGAGGTGCTCGACCTCGATCCCCTCGCCGGTGTCCGCCCAGCGCCTGCCCGCGGCGACGAGGACCGGGCGCAGCATCTCGTCCCACGAGCGGACCACCCCGCGCTCTCGCAGGCTGCGCAGGATGGTGTCCTCGGCGCCGTCGAGGTCGAGCTGTCCGGCGCTCCTGGCCAGGCCCCGGGTGGCCGGGTCGGACCCCGGGACGGCGAGGACCCGACCACCGGGCCCGGCCCCGCGGCGCCGCCGGGCGGTGGCCTCCCCGGGTGCCTGGTCGCGTCCGGTCACCGCGGCGGCCGCGGCGGCCGGCGCCGTCCCGGCCCGTACCTGCGCCTGGACGCTCCCGAGCAGCTCGAGGTCGGCCGCCGAGTACCGGCGGTGACCGCCCGCGGTGCGCAGCGACGGGACCAGGCCGTAACGGGTGCCCCAGCTGCGCAGGGTGCTGGGGGTGACTCCCAGCTGCGCCGCGGCGGCCCCGACGGGGACGCCGTCCGGCGACTCGTCCGGTGACTCGTCCGTCGCCGCGTGGTCCTGGCCCATGCCGCCCACGGTAGTTCCGCCGCGGGCGGTGGACGACCCGGATCAGCCGGTGGAGACCTGGCCGCCGTCGACGCGCCACTGCTGGTCCAGGCGCACCTGGTCCAGCAGCCGTCGGTCGTGGGAGACCAGCAGCAGGGCGCCGTCGTAGGCGTCCAGCGCGTGCTCGAGCTGCTCGATCGCCGGCAGGTCGAGGTGGTTGGTCGGCTCGTCGAGCACCAGGACGTTGACCGCGCGGGCCTGCAGCAGCGCCATCGCCGCCCGGGTGCGTTCGCCGGGGGACAGGCGGGCGACCAGGCCGGCCACCTGGTCGCTCTTGAGACCGAACTTCGCCAGCAGGGTGCGCACCTCCGCGGGCGAGAGGTCGGGCAGCGCCGCCTCCGCGGCGTCGCCCAGGGTGCGGTCCTCCGGGAGCGAGGCGCGGGCCTGGTCGATCCCACCGACCGACAGCGACGCGCCCTGCGAGGCGCGGCCCTGGTCGGGCGCGAGGTGGCCGAGGAGGAGCTGGAGCAGGGTGGTCTTGCCGGCGCCGTTGGGCCCGGTGATCCCGATCCGCTCGCCGGCGTCGACCTGCAGCGACACCGGGCCGAGCGTGAAGTCCCCGCGCTGCACGACCGCCTGGTCGAGCGTGGCCACCACCGAGCTCGAGCGCGCGCCGCGGGCGATCGAGAACTGCAGCTCCCACTCCTTGCGGGGCTCCTCGACCTCGTCGAGGCGTGCGATCCGGGACTCCATCTGCCGGACCTTCTGCCCCTGCTTCTCCGAGGACTCGCTCTGCGCGCGGCGACGGATCTTGTCGTTGTCGGGGCTCTTGCGCATCGCGTTGCGCACGCCCTGCGAGCTCCACTCGCGCTGGGTGCGGGCGCGGGACTCCAGGTCGGCCTTGGTCCCGGCGTACTGCTCGTAGGCCGCGCGGGCGTGGCGCCGGTGCACGGCGCGCTCCTCCAGGAACGCGTCGTACCCGCCGTCGTAGACCCGCACCTGGTGCTGGGCGAGGTCCAGCTCGACGATGCGGGTCACGCACCGGGCGAGGAACTCGCGGTCGTGCGAGACCAGCACGACCCCGGCCCGCATGCCGCCGACCAGCCGCTCGAGCCGCTCCAGGCCGTCGAGGTCCAGGTCGTTGGTGGGCTCGTCGAGCAGGACGAGGTCGAAGCGGCTCAGCAGCAGCGCCGCCAGGCCCACCCGGGCGGCCTGCCCGCCCGACAGGGAGGTCATCAGCGCGTCGGCACCGACGTCGAGACGCAGGTCGCCGAGCACCGCGGGCACCCGCTCGTCGAGGTCGGGCGCGCCGGAGGCCAGCCAGTGGTCGAGCGCGACCGCGTACGCGTCGTCGGCGCCGAGCACCTCGGAGCCGAGGGCGGCGGCGGTGGCCTCCATCGCCTCGGTGGCCGCCGCGGCGCCGGTACGCCGGGCGAGGTGCTGCCCGACCGTCTCACCGGGCAGCCGCTCGTGCTCCTGGGGCAGCCAGCCCACGAAGGCGTCCGACGGGGCGGTGCTGACCGTGCCGGCCAGCGGGGCGTCCCGGCCCGCGAGCAGCCGGAGGAGGGTCGACTTGCCGGCCCCGTTGGCGCCGACGACGCCGACGACGTCGCCCGGGGCGACGGTCAGGTCGAGACCCTCGAAGAGGGTGCGGTGGGCGTGCCCGCCCGACAGGCCCTTGGCGACCAGGGTGGTGCTCACCGCTGGAGCCTAGAGCCCGGTGCTGCGACGATGGCGCGGTGGTGCGGGCGAGCGCGGGCTGGTGGACCGAGCGAGTCGTGCCGCGCCTGGTCGACGCCTCCCTGTCGGCCGCACCGGTCGACCGCCTGCGGTCCCGCGCCTGCGCCGGCCTGCACGGACAGGTGCTGGAGATCGGGTTCGGCAGCGGGCTGAACCTGCCGCAGCTCCCGGCCGGGGTCACCGCGCTGGACGCCGTGGAGCCGGCGGACCTGGCCTGGGAGCGCTCGGCGGCCCGGCGGGCGGCCTCGTCGGTCGAGGTGCGTCGCACCGGCCTGGACGGCGAGCGGCTGGAAGCACCGGACGCGTCGTACGACGCCGTGCTCTGCACCTTCACCCTCTGCACCGTCCCCGACCCCGCCCGGGTGCTGGCCGAGGTGCGGCGGGTGCTCCGTCCCGGCGGGTCGCTGCACCTGCTCGAGCACGGTGCCGCACCGGGGCCGCGGGTGCGGGCCTGGCAGCGGCGCCTCGAGCCGCTGCAGCGCCGCGCGTGCGGCGGCTGCCACCTGACCCGCGACGTGCTCGGGCTGCTGGCCGGCGCCGGGTTCGAGGTCGCCGTGGTGCACCAGGGCTACGTCGCCGAGGGACCCGCGCGGCCCTGGTCGTACGTGACCGTGGTCCGCGCCGCCCGGGACGCGGTGGCCTGAGGCCCGGGTGCCGGGTCTCGGCAAAAGTCCTCGGTCCGGGGTCGGCCGCGTCTAGGCTGCGAGGATGCCGTCCGGCCCGCCCCCCGCTGGACGTCAGCGGACCCACCTGGCCGTCGCCGGTGCCCTCGCGCTCACCCTCGCGCTCACCTTCGCGCTGTTGCTGACGTCGTCGCTCGACGCGGGCCTCCGGGCAACGACGTCCTCGGTCGGCCTGCTGCTCACCGGGCTGCTCGCCACGACCAGCACCGCCCTGCGTGCCCGTTGGTCGACCGGGGGTCGGCGGCGCGCCTGGCGTCTCCTCGCGGTAGCCGGCCTGGTGGCCCTGACGGGCAACGTCCTCGGTGCCCTCCTGGGGCCTGGGCCGTCGCTCGGTCTGCCGTTCGCGCCCAGCGACGTCGCCATCGCACTGGCCCTGATGACGTCGATCGCGAGCCTGACCTACTTCACCCAGGTCACCCGCAGCCGGGTCGACCTGGCGGTGATGGCGCTCGACGGCCTGATCCTCGGTTCCGCGGTGCTGATGATCGCGGCCACCGTGGTCTACGACCAGCTCAAGGTCGACGTCGGTGCGGCCGAGGTGCTGTCCCGGGTCGTCATCCCGATGCTCGACGTGGTCCTGGCGACCGTCGCGCTGATCCTGCTGCGCCGCACCCGCGGTCCCGACCGCTTCGCGCTCGGCCTCGTGGCGGCGGGCTTCATCGTCTACACGATGACCGACCTGGGTTACGCGGTCCGCCAGGCCGAGGGCCCCTTCGAGTTCGGCACACCGCTGGACCTGGGCTGGATGGTCGGCTACCTGCTGCTCGCTCTGGCCGCGTGGTGGCCGACCTGGGCCACCGACGTCCCCCGCGAGGACGGCGTCGCGGGTGCCGAGGACTGGGACACCGCCGTCGTGTTCGGCGTGCTGCTGGTGGCCGTCATGGTCGAGGTGACCGGTGAGGGCGGCGCCGGCCCCTTCAGCCTCGAAACGGCCCTGTGGCTGTTCCTGATCGGGGGGGCCGGGGTACGCCAGGGCCTCATCGCCCGCGACAACCGTCACCTGCGCCGCACGCTGGAGGACGACGTGCGCGAGCGCACCGCCGACCTGCGCCAGATGGGCCGGGAGACCGAGGTGCTGCTGACCTCGGTCGCCGACGGGATCTACGGGGTGGACACCGAG
>JBBSKO010000096.1:0-7889 GCA_038256225.1 Propionibacteriales bacterium
CTCCAGCCTGCGGCTGGGGCAGCCGGGCCGCAGGGGGACGACGGCCCGGCAGGGCGGGACCTAGGACCACCGGCGGTGACCGATCGGCCGTGGTGGCCGGCACCCCACCGGACCACGGTGTCCCCATGCTGACCTCCACCTCACCTCACGCCCTGTCCGGCGGCACCGCACCGCCACCAGGCACCGTGGTCGTCGGGATCGACGGCTCGGTCCAGTCCGACCGGGCCCTGGACTGGGCGGTGCTCCAGGCCGGCCTGGAGCACCGAGCGCTGACCATCGTGCACGCCGCGCACCTCAGCGCGGCGGGCGAGACCCTGTGGATGGGAACCCCCGGCACGGACCTGCGGGGCGTGGTGGACGACCTGCGCGCGACCGGCCACACCCTCCTTGTCGCGGCCGAGGCCCGGGCCGCGCGGGCCGACCCGTCGCTGGTGGTCCGGTCCGTGCTCAGCACGCACGACCCCCGCCACGCCCTCACCGCGCTGTCCGAGGACGCCGACCTCACGGTCGTGGGCTCGCGGGGCCGCGGCCCGGTCGCCAGCCTCCTGCTCGGGTCCGTCAGCGTCGGCCTCACCCGCCTCGCCCACGGCACCGTCGTGGTGGTGCGGGGCGAGGAGCGCACCCGTCGCCCCGGGTGCGTCGTGGTCGACGTCGACGGGACGGCGGACTCCGTCGCCGCGGTCGAGGTGGCCTACCGGATCGCAGCTCAGCGGCACCTGCCGCTGACCGCCCTCCACGTCGTCGACGACGACCGTTTCCGCCGGACCGGCGTGCATCTGGTCCGCGACGACGACGCGGTCGCGGACCACCGGGAGCTGTTGTCGGAGTCCGTCGCGGGCATGCACGAGCGGTACCCCGAGGTGCAGGACGAGCTGGTCCTCGAACGCGGCCTGCGCGACCAGCAGCTGGTCGGGGCCTCACGTCACGCCTCGCTGCTGGTCGTCGCGGCGCGGCGCCGGGGTCCGCTGGACGCCCTCATCCACGACTCGGTCGTCCCGCGGGTGGTCGAGCACGCGCACTGCAGCGTCGCGGTGGTCGCCGCGGGGTCGCCCCCCGACTGAGGCCGTCCGGGTCGGGGCTCAGCCGCCCGAGGCGGCGCCCAGCGGCACGGTCCACGTCAGGTGGGTGCCGCCTGCGTCCGGCGTGCTCACCACGAAGGAACCACCGCGGTGCTCGGCGCGGACCCGCAGGTTGTCCAGCCCGCTGCGGCGGCTGCCGCTGCCGACGCCGACGCCGTCGTCGCAGATCCGCACCACCAGGGAGGCCGGGTCGGCCTCGACCGCGACCTCCACGTTCCGCGCCTTGGCATGCTTTCCGGCGTTGCTGAGGCCCTCGCGCACGACGGCCTCGACGTCCTCGTGCATCGGCGGGTCGACGAGCAGGTCGAGCGGTCCGCGGAAGGTGACCGCGGGCGGGTCGGTCAGCAGGTGCCCGGTGGCCGCGACCACCGCGAGCACCTTGGCCCGCAGTCCGGCGTCGTCGGCGCTGGTGTCGTGCAGGCCGAAGATCGTGGTCCGGACCTGACGGATGGTGGCGTCGAGCTCGTCCACCTGAGCCCCCAACCGGTCCGGCAGCGGCCCCTCGGGGAGGGCGGACCGGACGCTCTGGATACCGAGGCCGGCCGCGTAGAGACGCTGCACGACGTGGTCGTGCAGGTCGCGGGCGATCCGGTCCCGGTCGTCCACCTGGTCCAGACGGACCCGGGCCACCCGGGCGTCGGCCCGGTCCAGCGCCAGGGCCGCGTGGTCGGCGAGGGACGCGGCGACGTCCAGGTCGAGCTCGGTGAACCGGGGCTGCCCGCGGTCGCGGAGCACCAGGATGCTGCCCCGCATGCCGACCTCGGAGGTCAGGGGGAGAGCCATCGCCGGCCCGTACTCCTCGACCGGGAGGTACCGCGGGGCCGGCTCGTCGTCCTCGTCGCGCAGCTCGTCCATCAGCTCGTCCGTCAGCTGGGGTCGACGGGTGTTCAGGCACTGACGGACGAGGCCGTCCCGAGCCAGGAGACGCCGGCCCAGCACCCTCGGGCCGGACGACCCGCTGACCCGGTCGACGACGACGTCGCTGAAGGGGGGCACGTCGCCGTGCGTCAGCACGACCGCCACCAGGGCAGCCCCGGCGAGCTCCCTGACCCGGTCGGCGACCAGCTGCAGGGCGTCGGCCTCGGAGGCGCTCAACAGCTCCTGGGTGATCTCGGTGGTCACCGCGGTCCACCGCTCGCGTCGCTGGCTCTCACCGAAGAGCCGCGCGTGGTCGATGGCGATGCCGGCCGTGGTGGCCAGTGCCTCGACCAGCACCTGGTCGTCCTGGCTGAACGCCCCCGCCTCGGTGTCGGCCAGGTAGAGGTGGCCGTACACCTCGTCGCGCACCTGGAGCGGGACACCGAGGAAGCTGACGAGGTCGGGGTGGCCCGCAGGCACGCCGACCGAGCGCGGGTCGTCCCGCATCGAGGCCAGACGCACCGGCCGGGGGTCCTCCGAGGACGGGGCCAGCAGCCCACGCCCGACCGGCAGGTCGCCGATCGCTGCCACGGTGGCCCCGTCCATCCCGGTGTGCACGAACTGCTCCAGCATGCCGTCGGTGCCGAGCACCCCGATCGCGGCGTACGGCGCCCCGACCAGGTCGACCGCGGCCTCCACGATCTGGCGCAGCGTCCGCGGGAGGTCGAGGTACTCCACGGCCAGCCGGTTGGCCTCGAGCAGCCGCCGCAGCTGTGCGGGCGTGGTCGTGCGCAGCTCGGACACCCCGGGGTGGTCTCCGGTCGGTTCACGCAGTGGCACGGCGCGCTCCTGGTGTGTCGGCGGGACCCTGTCCGAGACCGTCGGACCGCGGGGCACCACCCACCGTACGCACGTCGGGCCCCGTGCCGCAGGTCCCGACCGGCGGGGGCGTCGGGCTCTCCCCGGGTCCCACCGATTCCCGCAGGCTCGGGCCATGGACCTCGACCTGGCACCACGCACGTCGTCGCGCCCGCACGCCAGCGCGGTGGTGGACGAGCTCGAGCGCCTCGGCACCGATGGACGCGACGGACTGGGTGAGGCCGAGGCGGCGACCCGCCTGGCGGAACACGGGCCGAACGTGCTGCCGGCCCCCGCCGGGGACCCAGCGTGGCGCCGGGCCCTGAGCCAGCTCGCCGACCCCCTGATCTACGTGCTGCTGGCGGCGACCGCCACCACCCTGGTGCTCGGCGAGTACGTCGACGCCTCCGTCATCGCGGCGGTGGTCCTGGTCAACGCGACCGTCGGGTTCATCCAGGAGACCCGGGCCCTCGCGGCGCTGGAGGGCCTGCGCTCCCTCGCGCTCGCCGAGGCCAGGGTCGTGCGGGACGGCCGGCTGCGCACCGTGGGCTCGGCCGACCTCGTGCCCGGCGACGTCGTCTCGCTCCAGCCCGGGGACAAGGTGCCCGCGGACCTGCGTGTGGTCGGCTCCGACGACGTGCGGGTCGACGAGTCGGCCCTCACCGGGGAGTCGGACCCGGTCGCCAAGGGTGACGCGGTCCTGCCCGCGGAGACCCGGGTCGCCGACCGGCGCAACATCCTCCACGCCGGGACCCTGGTCCGCACCGGGTCGGCCCAGGGCCTGGTGGTCGCCACCGGGGAGGACACCGAGCTCGGGGCCATCCACCGCCTGGTGAGCGGCGCCGAGCTCCTGACGACGCCGCTGACCCGCAAGCTGGCCCGCTTCAGCTCCCTGCTGACCGTCGTCATCGTCGCCCTGGCCGCGGTCACCTTCGCCGTCGGCCTCCTGCGTGGCGAGGACGCCACGACGATGTTCACCGCCGCGGTCGCCCTGGCGGTCGGAGCCATCCCGGAGGCCCTGCCCGCCGCGGTCACGGTGGTGCTGGCCATCGGCGTCACCCGCCTCGTCCACCGCCACGCCGTGGTCCGGCACCTCCCCGCGGTCGAGACGCTCGGCGGCACCACCGTGATCTGCACCGACAAGACCGGCACCCTGACCACCAACCAGATGACGGTGCGCGCGGTGTGGACCCCGGACGGCACCTACGACGTCTCCGGCGCCGGGTACGACCCGGACGGGCAGGTGACCAGGGACGGGGTGCTGGCCGACCCCCTGCGGGACGCGGCCCTGCGCTGGAGCCTGACGGCGGGGTCGTGGTGCAACGACGCGGGGCTCGACCACGACGGGACCCGGTGGCTGCTGACCGGGGACCCGACGGAGGGCGCGATGAAGGTGGCGGCGCTGAAGACCGACGTCGCCGGTGTCGCCGGCGGGGAGCTCCCCCGGACCGCGACCATCCCGTTCGACGCACGGCGCCCCTTCATGGCCACCCTGCACGAGGCCGACGACCGCACCGGCGTGGTGCTGGTCAAGGGCGCGGTGGAGCAGCTCGCCGCCCTGTGCGACCTGCAGATGCGTGCCGACGGGGGCACCGAGCCGCTCGACCACGCCGCGCTGTCGCGGGCGGTGGACGACCTGGCCGCGCGGGGCCTGCGGGTCCTCGCCACGGCGGTCGACCTCGACGGCTCCGCGGTCGACTTCACCCCGGCCGACCTGCACCGCACGGGCCTGGTGCTGACCGGGCTGCAGGCCATGCTCGACCCGCCCCGGCCGGCCGCCGCGGCCGCGATCGCGGCCTGCCTGGCGGCCGGGATCGAGGTCAGGATGATCACCGGCGACCACGCGGCCACCGCGGCGGCGGTCGCCGCCGAGCTGCACCTCGACCCCCGCACCGACCTGCCGGCGGTCCTGACCGGCGCCGAGCTCGCCGCGCTCGACGACGAGGCGTACGGCGCCGCGATCAGCGCGACCCGGGTCTTCGCGCGGGTCGCCCCCGAGGAGAAGCTGCGGCTGGTCACGGCGCTGCAGGCTCAGGGCCACGTCGTCGCGATGACCGGCGACGGCGTCAACGACGCCCCGGCGCTGCGTCGAGCCGACATCGGCATCGCGATGGGCCTCGGCGGCACCGAGGTGGCCAAGGACGCCGCCGACATGGTCCTGCTGGACGACGACTTCGCGACCATCGAGGCCGCGGTCGAGGAGGGCCGGGGCGTCTTCGACAACCTGGTGAAGTTCATCGTCTGGACCCTGCCGACCAACATGGGCGAGGGCCTGGTGATCCTGGTCGCCGTGCTCCTCGGCACCGCGCTGCCGATCCTGCCGACGCAGATCCTGTGGATCAACATGACCACCGCGGTCCTGCTCGGGCTGACGCTGGCCTTCGAGCCGCGCGAGCCCGGGGTGATGCGGCGCCCGCCACGTGCGCCGGACCGGCCGCTGCTCACCGGTCCCCTGGTCTGGCGGACGGTGCTGGTGGCCGGGCTGCTGGTCGCGGCGTCGTCCTGGGTCTTCGACGCCGAGCTCGCCCGCGGCGCCGGTCTGGCCGAGGCGCGCACCGCGGCGGTGAGCGTCTTCGTGCTGGTCGAGATCACCTACCTGGTCAGCTGCCGCTCCCAGACCCGGTCCTCCTGGCGGCTCGGCCTGCTGAGCAACCCGTGGGTGGTCGGCGGGATCGTCGTGCAGCTGCTCGCCCAGGCCGCGTTCACCTACCTGCCGGTGATGAACACCGTCTTCGGCACGGCTCCGCTCGACCTCGCCACCTGGGCCCGCGTGCTGGTCGCCACCGCCGTGGTCACGGCCGTGATCGCCGCGGACAAGGCCCGTGCCCTGCGCCGCGGCGCCCGCGCGTCCACCGGCTGACGAGCTCAGCGCACCTGCGTGCCGGCGGTCCCGGCCACCACCGCGGCGGCGTCGTCGAGCGAGCCGATCGCGGCCCGTCCGCCGGTCCCGGTGACGAACCCGGCCGCCGCGGCGACCTTGGGGCCCATCGACCCGGCGGGGAAGTCGTCGAGCACGAGGTCGGCGGCGAGCACCTCCCCGAGGGCTCGCTGCCCGGGCGTGCCCCAGCCGGTCATCACCGCGGGCACGTCGGTGAGCAGCACCAGCGCGTCGGCGCCGAGGCGGGTGGCGACCAGGGCGGCCACGAAGTCCTTGTCGACGACCGCGTCGACCCCGGTCAGGCCGTGCACCCCCTCGACGACCGGGACCCCGCCGCCCCCGGCCAGCACCACCGTCGTCCCGTGGTCGAGCAGCAGCCGGGCGGTGCCGACCTCGAGCACGTCGGTCGGGAGCGGGGAGGCCACCACCCGGCGCCAGCCGGCACCGTCGCGACGGACCGTCCAGCCCTCGCTCGCCGCGAGCTCGTGCGCCCGCGCCTCGTCGTAGACGCTCCCCACGAACTTGGTGGGGTCGGCGAAGGCGGGGTCCTCCGCGGCCACCAGGGTCTGCGTCACCAGGGTCACCACCGGGGTCGTCAGGCCCGCGTTGGCCAGGCTCTGCTGCAGCCAGTAGCCGATCAGGCCCTGGGTCTCCGCGACGAGCTCGCTGAACGGGTAGGGACGCGACAGGTCGGCGTCGGCGGCCGTCTCGAGCGCGAGCATCCCGACCTGGGGCCCGTTGCCGTGCACCAGGACCACCTCGTGCTGCGTGGCGACCCGGGCCAGGGCGGGGGCCGCCCGGGCCACCCGGGCGACCTGGGCGGCGGCGTCGGGGACCTCGCCCCGCGGCAGCAGGGCGTTGCCGCCGAGCGCGACCACCACCCTCATCCCGCGGGCCGGACGGTGGCGGGGCGGACGTTCCTGAGCGGTGTCATCCCCTCACGCTCGCATGCGAGACACCCACGGCGCTGGGGACCAAAGGCCCTGTGCACCCCGCCGTCCGGGTGCGAGCGTCGAACGGTGCGTCGGACGACGCCACGTGCTGCTGGGAGGCCACCATCGAGGACCAGAAGATCCGTGTCTACCTGCTCGACGACCACGAGGTCGTGCGGCAGGGACTGCGCGCCCTGCTCGAGGGTGCCGGTGACATCGAGGTGGTCGGTGAGTCGGGGTCGGCGGTGGACGCCACGCACCGCATCCCCGCCCTGCGGCCCGACGTCGCCGTGCTGGACGGCCGGCTGCCGGACGGGTCCGGCGTGGCCGTGTGCCGCGACATCCGCTCCGTCGACCCCACGATCAAGGCTCTGATCCTCACGTCCTACGACGACGACGCGGCGCTCTTCGCCGCGATCATGGCCGGCGCTGCCGGCTACGTGCTGAAGGAGACCAAGGGCGGTGACCTCGTCGCCGCGGTGCGGGAGGTCGCGGCCGGCCGGTCGCTGATCGACCCCGCGCTCACCGCCAAGGTGCTGGAGCGCGTACGCCACCCGGCGCAGACCGCGACCGAGCTGCGCGACCTGACCGACCAGGAGCTGCGCCTGCTGGCCCTGATCGCGGAGGGCCTGACCAACCGGCAGATCGGCGAGCGGATGTTCCTGGCCGAGAAGACGGTCAAGAACTACGTCTCCAGCATCCTGTCCAAGCTCGGTCTCGAGCGGCGCACCCAGGCCGCGGTCCTCGCCACGCGCCTGCTCTGAGCAGGTGGTCGGCCTACCGTCGGATCTTCTTCAGGATGTACTCGCGGCCTCGGTGTCGTGTCATCTGGTAGGCGGGGTCGTGGGCCTTGCGGTGGTGGTGTCCGCACAGGGGGAGTGCGTTGGCCAGGTCGGTGGGCCCGCCGCGGGACCACTCGAGGAGGTGGTGGAGCTCGCACCAGGCGAAGGGGCGTTCGCAGCCGGCGATGCCGCAGGTGTCGTGCAGGGTGTGTAGGGCGTAGCCCTGGTGGCGGGTGAACCTGCGTCGCGACTTTCCGACGTCGACGGGCATCGAGTCGCCGCCGAGGACGACGGGGAGGTGGCCGGCGTTGCAGGCCACGCGGCGTACCGGGCGGATGCTGATCGCTTCGCCGGTGGCCAGGGTCCCGGTCCCGGTCCCGGCCACCATCTGGTCCAGGGCTGCGGTGATGAGCAGTCCGATGGTGCTGCCGTGCTCGAAACCCTTCGTGGGCAGGTGCTCGATGAGCTCGCAGAACCCGGCCCCGATCTTCTCCCCGTACGA
>JBBSKO010000097.1:0-7888 GCA_038256225.1 Propionibacteriales bacterium
CGAGGGCGTCGCCGGCGCCGGGTCGATGCTCGGCACCCGGGCCCTGCAGATCTTCGACGAGACCACCTGCGTGGTGCGGGCCGTGCTGCGCTGGACCGAGTTCTACAAGCACGAGTCCTGCGGCAAGTGCACCCCGTGCCGCGAGGGCACCTGGTGGCTCGTGCAGACCCTCGCCCGGCTCGAGGCCGGCCAGGGCACCCCCGACGACCTCGACCTGCTCCTCGACCAGTGCGACAACATCCTGGGCCGCTCGTTCTGCGCGCTCGGCGACGGGGCGACCAGCCCCATCTCGAGCTCGATCCAGCACTTCCGCGACGAGTACCTCGCCCACCTCGAGCACGGCGGCTGCCCGTTCGACCCGGCCGCCTCCACCCTGTTCGCCGACGCCGCGGTGCCGGCCACCACCGGAGCCTGAGCCCATGACCACCACGCCCGAGAAGGCCCAGCACGACCAGCGCACCGACCTGGTCACCGTCACCATCGACGGGGTCCAGACCAGCGTGCCGAAGGGCACCCTGGTGATCCGGGCCGCCGAGCAGGTCGGCATCCAGATCCCGCGGTTCTGCGACCACCCGCTGCTGGAGCCCGTCGGCGCCTGCCGCCAGTGCCTGGTCGAGGTGCCCGACGCCGGCAACGGCCGCGGCATGCCCAAGCCGCAGGCCTCGTGCACGCTGCCGGTCGCCGAGGGCATGGTGGTGAGCACCCAGGCCACCAGCGACGTCGCCGACAAGGCCCAGCAGGGCGTGATGGAGTTCCTGCTGGTCAACCACCCGCTGGACTGCCCGGTCTGCGACAAGGGCGGGGAGTGCCCGCTGCAGAACCAGGCCATGTCCAACGGACGGGGGGAGTCGCGCTTCTCCGGCTCGGGCGGGGTCAAGCGGACCTACCCCAAGCCGATCAACATCTCCGCCAACGTGCTGCTCGACCGGGAGCGCTGCGTGCTGTGCGCGCGCTGCACCCGCTTCTCCGAGCAGATCGCCGGCGACCCCTTCATCGCGCTGGTCGAGCGCGGCGCGCTGCAGCAGGTCGGCATCTACGAGAAGGAGCCGCTGCAGTCGTACTTCTCGGGCAACACGATCCAGATCTGCCCGGTCGGCGCGCTGACCTCGGCGGAGTACCGCTTCCGCTCGCGGCCCTTCGACCTCGTCTCCACCCCGGCCGTCGGTGAGCACGACGCCTGCGGCGCCGCGATCCGCGTCGACCACCGTCGCGGCAAGGTGATGCGCCGCCTGGCCGGCAACGACCCCGAGGTCAACGAGGAGTGGATCACCGACAAGGACCGCTTCGGGTTCGCCTACACCCGCGAGCAGGACCGGCTGACCTACCCCCAGGTGCGCGACGAGGACGGCTCGCTGCGCCCCGCGTCCTGGCCCGAGGCCTTCGCGGTGGCCGCCCGCGGGCTCGAGCGGGCCCGCACCGCCGGCGGCGTGGGCGTCCTGCCCGGCGGCCGGCTGACCGCCGAGGACTCCTTCGCGTACAGCGCCTTCGCCCGGGTCGCGCTCGGCACGAACGACGTCGACTTCCGGGCCCGTCCGCACTCCGCCGAGGAGGCCGACTTCCTGGCCTCCACGGTCGTGCTGGGCACGCCCTGGGACGGCGGGGTCTCCTACGCCGACCTCGAGACCGCCCCGCTCGTCGTGCTGGTCGGGCTGGAGCCCGAGGACGAGGCCGGCACGATCTTCCTGCGGCTCCGCAAGGGGGTCCGCGACGGCACCACCCGGGTCGTGTCCGTCGCTCCCTTCGCCTCCCGCGGCCTGGAGAAGCTCGACGGCCGCCTGGTCGCGACCGTGCCCGGCGAGGAGGCCGCCGCCGTGGCGGCTCTGGTCGAGCAGGGCGAGTACGGCGTCGACAAGCACGCCGTGGTCCTCCTCGGCGAGCGCCTCGCCACCTCGCCCGGCGCCTTCTCGGCCGCCGCCGCGCTGGCCGCGCACACCGGCGCCAGGCTGGCCTGGGTGCCTCGCCGCGCCGGCGACCGGGGCGCGGTCGAGACCGGGTGCCTGCCCGGGCTGCTGCCCGGGGGACGTCCCGTGGCCGACCCCGCCGCCCGCGTCGACGCCGCCGCCGCCTGGGGCGTGCCCACGCTGCCCGACGCCGCCGGCCGCGACGCCGACGCGATCGTGGCCGCCGCGGCTGCCGGCGGGCTCGCCGGCCTGGTCGTGGGCGGGGTCGACCCCGACGACACCGCGGACCCGGCCGCCTTCCGGGCCGCGCTCGCCGCCGCCTCGTTCGTGGTGTCGCTCGAGCTGCGCGAGACCGACGTGACCCGCGCCGCCGACGTGGTCTTGCCCGTCGCCCCGGTCTGCGACAAGCCCGGCACCTTCGTCACCTGGGAGGGCCGGCCGCGGCCCTTCGAGGCCGTCTTCGCCGACCCGCGCTCGCTGCCCGACACCCGGGCGCTCGCGGGGGTCGCCGAGGAGCTCGGTCGGCCGCTGGGCTTCCGTACGCCGGAGCAGGCGCGCGCCGCGATGGAGCAGATGGGTCCCTGGGACGGTGCCCGCCCGGCCGCCCCGCAGGTCCCCGCGGCCGCACCCGCGACCGGTGAGGGTCTGGTGCTGGCCAGCTGGAAGCAGATGCTCGACGACGCCTCGCTGCTCGACGGCGACAAGTACCTCGCCGCCACCGCCCGCCCGGCCGTCGCCCGCGTCGCACCGTCCGCGCACGCCGCCCTCGGCGACACCGTCACCCTGACCGGTGACCGCGGCACGCTCACCCTGCCCGTCGTTCCCACCGCCGGCCTGCTCGAGGGCGTCGTGTGGGTCCCCGCCCGCTCCGCCGGCGGCGGCGTGCTGGCCGACCTCGCCTCCCCGGGCACCCGCGTCACCGTGAGAGGAGCCGAGCAGTGAGCCTCGACGTCTTCGGCCAGGACCCGTGGTGGCTCTCGGCCATCAAGGCCGTGATCATCTTCGTGGTCCTGGTCGTGCTCACCCTGTTCAACATCTGGTGGGAGCGCAAGGTCGTCGCCCGGATGCAGCACCGCATCGGGCCCAACGTGCACGGCCCCTTCGGCCTGCTCCAGTCGCTCGCCGACGGCGTGAAGCTGGCGCTGAAGGAGGACATCGTCCCCAAGGCCGCCGACAAGGTGGTCTTCATCATCGCCCCGGTGATCACCGTGGTGCCGGCCTTCGTGACCTTCTCCGTGATCCCGTTCGGGCCCGAGGTCGGCGTTCCCTTCAGCGACCTCACGACGCCGCTGCAGCTGACCGACATGCCGGTGGCGGTCCTGTTCGTGATGGCGATCGCCTCGATCGGCATCTACGGCATCGTGCTCGGCGGCTGGTCGAGCGGGTCGACGTACTCGCTGCTCGGCGGGCTCCGCTCAAGCGCGCAGATGATCTCCTACGAGGTCTCGATGGGCCTCGCGCTGGTCGCGGTGTTCCTCTACGCGGGCTCGCTGTCGACCTCCGAGATCGTCGCGGCCCAGGAGGACTGGTGGTTCGGGCTGGTCCTGCTGCCCAGCTTCGTGGTCTACGTGATCTCCATGGTGGGGGAGACCAACCGTGCGCCCTTCGACCTGCCCGAGGCCGAGGGCGAGCTGGTGGGCGGGTTCCACACCGAGTACTCCTCCCTGAAGTTCGCGCTGTTCTTCCTCGGCGAGTACATCAACATGGCCACCGTCTCGGCCCTGGCCACCACGCTGTTCCTCGGCGGCTGGCGCGCCCCGCTCTGGATCGACAGGCTCTACCCCGGGTTCAACGAGGGCTACTGGCCGGTGCTCTGGTTCTTCGCCAAGATGCTCGGCTTCATCTTCATGTTCATCTGGCTCCGCGGGACCCTGCCGCGGCTGCGCTACGACCAGTTCATGGACTTCGGCTGGAAGGTCCTGATCCCGGTCTCGCTGGCCTGGATCGTGGCCGTCGCCGCCATCCGCGCCGCCACCCTCGACGGCGGCCTGGACCGCCAGGGCCTGATCGTGGTCGGCGCCGTGGTCGCCGTCGTCCTGGTCGCGCTGCTGTTCGTCGGCGGCGACGAGGCCGAGGACGTCTCCCCGGTCGCCGAGCCCACCGGCGCGTTCCCGATCCCGTCGCTGCCCGAGGGCGGTGCCGTGCGCGGCGCCGCCGCGCCGCTGGTCTTCCCGACCTCGGCCACCCCGACCACCCCCGGCAGCACCACCGGCACCCCCGGCGGCAGCGCCGCCGGGACCGCCACCGCCACCCGCACCGCGCACGAGGAGAGCTGATGGCAGACAAGCCCCAGGGACCCACCCTCAAGGAGCAGTTCTGGGACCCCGTCGCCGGCTTCGGCGTCACCTTCCGGACGATGTTCCGCAAGGTGGTCACCGAGCAGTACCCCTTCGAGAAGCTACCCACCGCGCCCCGCTTCCACGGCCGGCACCAGCTCAACCGGTGGCCCGACGGGCTGGAGAAGTGCATCGGCTGCGAGCTCTGCGCCTGGGCCTGCCCGGCCGACGCGATCTACGTCGAGGGCGACGCGAACACCGACGAGCACCGGATGTCGCCCGGCGAGCGGTACGGCCGCGTCTACCAGATCAACTACCTGCGCTGCATCCTGTGTGGGCTGTGCATCGAGGCCTGCCCGACGCGCGCGCTGACGATGACCAACGAGTACGAGCTGGCCGACGACAACCGCGCCGACCTGATCTACGAGAAGTCCGACCTGCTCGCCCCGCTGCTGCCCGGCATGGAGCAGCCGCCGCACGCGATGCTGCTGGGCGACGACGAGGCCGACTACTACCGCGGGACGTACTCCGCCCCCGCCCCGGCGGGCCGGGAGGGCGAGCGGTGATCGCCTTCTGGGTCCTCGCGCCGATCATGGTGATCTGCGCGGTGGGCATCCTCGTGGTGCGCAAGGCGGTCCACGCCGCCCTGCTGCTGGCCGTGGTCATGATCAGCCTGGCGGTGCTCTACGCCGTGCTCGAGGCGCCGTTCCTGTTCGCGGTGCAGATCATCGTCTACACCGGCGCCATCCTGATGCTCTTCCTCTTCGTGGTGATGCTCGTCGGCGTCGACGCCTCGGACTCGGTCGTGGAGACCATCCGCGGCCAGCGGCCGATGGCGATCGGGATGGGCCTGGTGCTCGGCGTGATCCTGGTCCTCGGGGTCGCGCAGCTGTCGCTGGGCACGATGGTCGGGCTGGCCGAGGTCAACGCCCCGGGCAACATCGAGGCGCTGGCCGACCTGCTGTTCTCGCGCTACGTCGTGGCCTTCGAGGTCACCGCGGCGCTGCTGATCACCGCCGCGCTGGGCGCGATGGTGCTCGCGCACCGCGAGCGCCTGGTGCCCAAGCCGAAGCAGGTCGACCTGGCGCGCCGCCGGATGGCGGAGTACGCCGCCACCGGCAAGCACCCCGGTCCGCTGCCCCCGCCGGGCGTCTACGCCCGCCACAACGCCGTCGACACCCCGGCGCTGCTGCCCGACGGCAGCGCCGCGCCGACCTCGGTCTCCCGGGTGCTGCTGGCCCGCGGGACCGTGCGCCCCACCCCCCGCCAGGACGTCACCGACGTGGCCGCCGCGGCGCAGGGCGTACCCGGGGGTGCCGGCTCGCCGGCGCCGACCACCTCGGGCGCCAACACCGAGAACCCCGCCCGCCGTGACGAGGAGGGACGCCCGTGAGCGGCGACGTGACGCCCTACATCGTGCTCTCCGCGATCCTGTTCACCATCGGCTCGGTCGGGGTGCTCACCCGGCGCAACGCCATCGTGGTGTTCATGTGCGTCGAGCTGATGCTCAACGCCTGCAACCTCGCGTTCGTCGCCTTCGCGCGACAGCACGGCAACCTCGACGGGCAGGTGGCGGCGTTCTTCGTGATGGTCGTCGCCGCGGCCGAGGTCGTCGTGGGCCTCGCGATCATCATGACCATCTTCCGTACCCGTCGTTCGGCCTCGGTCGACGACGCGAGCCTGCTGAAGTTCTGAGGGACGGATGTCTGCACTCACCCTGCCCGTGCTGCCGATGGTCGAGGCGGTGCCCCTCGTGGACCCGTCGACCGCCGACGGCACGTTCTCGCTGCTCTGGCTGGTCGTCGGCCTGCCGCTGCTCGGCGCCGTCGTGCTGCTGCTCGGCGGCCGGTTCACCGACCGCTGGGGCCACTGGCTGGCCACGGCCCTGCCGATCGGCTCCTTCGCGATCAGCGTGCTGCTGTTCCTCGAGCTCCTGGGACGGGGGGAGGAGGAGCGCCAGGTCGTCCAGCAGCTCTACACCTGGATGCAGGTCGGCGGGCTCGACGTCGGCGTCGACCTGCTCTACGACCCGCTCTCCGCGCTGTTCCTGCTGCTGATCACCGGGGTCGGCTCGCTGATCCACGTCTACTCGATCGGCTACATGGCGCACGACCCGCGCCGCCGGCGCTTCTTCGCCTACCTCAACCTCTTCGTGGCCGCGATGCTGGTCCTCGTCCTCGCCGAGAATTACCTGCTGCTGTTCCTCGGCTGGGAGGGCGTCGGCCTGGCCTCGTACCTGCTGATCGGCTTCTGGCAGCACAAGCCGTCGGCCGCCGCGGCGTCGAAGAAGGCCTTCGTGATCAACCGCGTCGGCGACATGGGGCTGTCCCTGGCGATCATGCTGGCGTTCGTCTACTTCGGCACGACCAGCTTCACCGGCATCAGCGCGGTCTCGGGTGAGGCCTCCGAGGCCGCGATGACCGCGCTCGGCCTGCTGCTGCTGCTCGGCGCCTGCGGCAAGTCCGCCCAGGTCCCGCTCCAGGCCTGGCTGCTCGACGCGATGGAGGGCCCGACCCCGGTCTCGGCCCTGATCCACGCCGCGACCATGGTCACCGCCGGCGTCTACCTCGTGGTCCGCTCCAACTTCGTCTTCGAGTACGCCCCGGCCGCGCAGACCGTCGTGGTCGTCGTGGCCACCGTGACCCTGCTGTGGGGTGCGGTGATCGGCTGCGCGAAGGACGACATCAAGAAGGTGCTGGCCGGCTCCACGATGAGCCAGATCGGCTACATGATGCTCGCCGCGGGCCTCGGCACCGCCGGGTACGCCTTCGCCATCTTCCACCTGCTGACCCACGGGTTCTTCAAGGCCAACATGTTCCTCGGCGCCGGCTCGGTCATGCACGGCATGGACGACGACGTCAACATGCGCCACTACGGCGGGCTGGCCCGGGCGATGCCGATCACCTTCGCCACCTTCACCCTGGGCTACCTGGCCATCATCGGCTTCCCGGGCTTCTCCGGGTTCTGGTCCAAGGACCTGATCATCGAGGTCGCCCTGACCGAGAACCTGCTGGTCGGGCTCTGCGCCCTGCTCGGGGCCGGCGTGACCGCGTTCTACATGACGCGGCTGATGCTGATGACCTTCGCCGGCCGCAAGCGGTGGCTCGAGGGCGTCCACCCGCACGAGTCGCCGTCGCTGATGACCGTCCCGCTGATGGTGCTGGCCGGGCTCTCCGTCGTCGGCGGCGTGATGATCCTGGGCGAGTGGATCGTGCACTGGCTCGAGCCGGTCACCGGTGAGGAGACGCACGGCGAGCCGCCGCTGCCGATCATCGTGATCACGCTGATCACCGTGGCCACGGTCGCGGTCGGTGTCGCCCTGGCCTGGGTCCTCGTGGGGCGCCGGGAGGTGCCGGCCACCGCCCCGACCAAGGTCTCCCTCGCGACCCGGGCGGCCCGCGCCGACCTCTACGGCGACGCGATCAACGACGCCGTCGTCGTCCAGCCCGGGCGCAGCCTGGTGCACGGCCTGGTCGGCTTCGACCGTGCCGGCGCCGACGGCGCCTTCACCGGCACCGCCCGCACGATCGCCGCCCTCGGCAGCGTGGGCCGACGGATCCAGACCGGCTTCGTGCGCTCCTACGCCCTGTCCCTGCTCGGCGGCGTCCTGCTCGTCGTCCTCGCGCTGCTGGCGGTGAACCTCGGATGAACCTGCCCCTCCTGACCCTGCTCTGCGCCGTGCCCCTCGTGGGTGCGGTCGTGGTCGCCTTC
>JBBSKO010000098.1:0-7884 GCA_038256225.1 Propionibacteriales bacterium
ATCAGCCGCGGCTCGCTGCCGACCACCGAGGTCCCGGCCCAGCCCTCGCAGCTGGTCGCCCCGGCCGACTTCGTCGCCACGGCGGAGGAGAAGGAGGCCGTGCGCGCCTGGGAGGAGCGTCGGGGCGAGGACGCGGGGGTGCGCCGGTGAGCGCCCCGACGGCAGGGTCCGTGCCGGGCCCAGGGCCCGTACGCCGGGCGCTGGCCGGGGTGCGCTGGTACGCCAAGGAGCTCAGCGGCGAGTCGAAGTGGGACGAGCACCTCGCCCGCTGCGCCCGCGACGGCACGGAGCCGATGACCCGCCGCGCCTTCGAGCGCCACCGCGACCACCTGCGGGAGGGCGCGACCCAGGGGCGGTGCTGCTGACCCGCAGCGCGCGTCCGTGACAGCCAGCAGCCCCCGCCGGTCGGCGGGGGCTGCTGTCGTACGGGCGCAATTGCGGGGTTCCTGCAGGTTCCGGGCGGGCGGATCAGTCACAGCTCCGCAATTGCGGAGCTACGACATCACCCCGCGGCGTACGCCCCGACCATCCCGCGGTGCATGACCCGGTCGCCCACGACGCCCGCGTGGTCGGCGCGGTGGAGGACCGCGGCGTTGTCCCAGATCACGACGTCGCCGGGTGCCCAGGCGTGGTCGAGGGTGTTCTCGGGGCGGGTGGAGTGGGCCAGCAGCGTCGCGACCGTCTCCTCGGTCTCCGCGGGGCTCATCCCGCTGATCGCCGCGCACCGCTTCGGGCTGGTCAGGTAGAGCGCCGGGCGGCCGGTGACCGGGTGCGGGCGGAAGACCGGGTGCTCGGCGGCGGCCTCGTCGTCCGGGCCGAGGTCGACGCCGGTCACCACGTGCGTGAGGGTGCGGCCCTCGAGCGTCTCGCGCAGGTCGGCCGGCAGCGTCTCGTAGGCGCGGTACTGGTTGGTGAACTGCGTCGCGCCGCCGGCCGCGGGGATGCTCACCGCGCGCAGCGCCGTGTACGCCGGGGGCTGCGCGACGTAGGAGGTGTCGACGTGGAAGTTGCTCACCGGCGCCGTCTCCCGCCCGACGTTGCTGATCAGGTTGAGGTCGGGGTAGCCCTCCAGCGGCGTCTCGCCGGCGGTGAAGGCGAGCTCGCCGAAGCCCTGCAGGAACGCGAGGAACGCGTCGTCGTCGATCTCCTGGCCGGGCAGCACCGCCACGCCGTGCTCGGCGAGCAGCTCACGCAGGGTCCCCCACAGGGCCGGGTCGGGGTGGGTCAGGTCGACGTCGGTGACGCGGACGCCGACGGGCTCGAGGATCTCGGTCTGCATGGTCACTCCTGGGGTCGGGGACTGGTGGCAGGGATGGCGAGGGCGTCGTCGACGGCGAGGGCGAACAGCCGGTCGAGGCCGATCCCGGCGGCGCCGGCCATCACGGCCACGACGCTGGTGCGGGCGTAGGAGCAGTAGAGGCCGGCCTCGAGGAAGTACGGCTCGCCGTCGGGGTCGACGCGGAAGTCGAACAGGCCGTAGTGCCGGCAGCCGAGCGCGTCGTAGCAGCGCAGCGCGGCCTCCTGCACGCGTGCGACGACGGGGTCGTCGTCGGCCACGATCCAGGCGTGCTCGGCGTCCTTGGCGACCAGCCCGAGCTCGCCGTCCTCGGCGCGGCGCAGCTTGTCGGCCTCGTCGCGGATCGGCTTGGTGGTGGCGTCGACGGCGTACTCCTCCAGCGGCAGCGCCACCAGCTCCCCGTCGACGTCGACGACGCCGCAGCGGACCTCGCGGCCGAGCTCGACGTAGGCCTCGACGAGTGCCCGCCGCGCACCGACGGCGTGCGCGCAGGCGGCCTCGACGGCCGCGGGGAGGTCGGCGGCGTGGCGCACCAGTGTCACGCCGAGGGAGTTGTCGGCGTCGACCGGCTTCACCACGACCGGCAGGTCGAGGGTGACCTCGTCACCGGGCCGCACGACCTGCGAGGCCGGCACCCGGACGCCGCGGGCGCCGACGACGGCCGAGGCGCGGGCCTTGTCGGCGCCCACCGCCATCACGTCGGGGGTGTTGCCGAGGTAGGGCACGCCGAGCAGGTCGAAGAGCGCGCGGTAGTGGGTCATCCCGGCCACGCAGAACATCTGGGGAACCATCACGTCGGGCGCGAGCGCGGTGATCGCCGCGACCGCGCCGGGCAGGTCCGTCGGCTCCGCGGCCCCGATCGCGGCGGCGGACAGGTCGACCGGGAAGCGCCACCGGCCGTCGGGCGTCACGTAGGCGACGTGGAAGGCGTACCGCTCCCCCGCGGTGGCCTCGAGGCAGTCGGCGGCGTAGAGCCGCGAGACGTCGGCGTAGAAGTCGCTGGTCGACGAGCCCGCGAGGTGCAGCACGGTGACGGTGGTCGGCCCGGTCACGTCAGTCACCCGCCGGCTCGACGAGCTTGCCGATGTTGAGGTCGATCTTCAGCCACGGCCGCAGCCGGACCAGGTTGCCGAGCAGCAGCGCCGGCACGTGCACGTGGTGCAGCCACCAGAACGGCACCGGGTCGGCGGCGTCGAAGACGGCGTCCCGCCCGCCGCGCAGCGTGCGCAGCCGGCCCGGCAGCGTCCGCGGGTGGCGCAGGCCGAGGTAGAGCTCGTGGTAGGTCCAGTACGTCGGGCGCGCGCCGACCGGCTCCAGCGCGGCGGCGCCGGCCGGGGCGTCCTCGAGGTACGCCGCGGCGAGCCCCGGGTGGCCGTCGAGCAGCGTGATCGCGGAGTGCGTGCGCGGGTTGCACTCGATGGCGCGCACGACCCCCTCGGCGTCCTCGATGAAGTCCAGCGAGACCTGCCCGGTGAACCCCTCGCCCTGCGCGGCGACGAAGGTCTCGACCCACTCCCGGATGCCGGGGTGGTCGACGTGGTCGTAGGTCAGCTGCCAGGCCGAGGACCGGCAGCAGACGTGCACCTGGAGCCGGCCGTCGCGCACCGTGCCGTGGGTGCAGTACTCCGTGCCCTCGACGAACTCCTGGAGGATCCACGGCTGCTCGGGCGAGATCGGCAGCGACCGCACGAACGCCTCGGTCTCGGCGCGGGTGGGTCGCGGCAGCAGGGTCAGGTCGAGGCGGCGCACGGGGTCGTACGGGATGGACTTGAGGATGTAGGGCCGCGGCCGGGCCGCGAGGTCGACGTCGAGGACCTGCTGGGGGTCGGTGATCCGGTACGAGTCCGGCACGGCCAGCCCGGCGGCCACCGCGGCCTCGGCGAAGGACGCCTTGTCGTCGACCGTCCGCAGGTCGGCGGGGCCGAGGTGGACGACCTCGCAACCGACCGCCTCCAGGTCCGCACGCACGTCGGCGTCGGCGATGCTCGAGGCCGGGCTGCACACCGGGACGTAGACGTCGGCGCCCTCGCTGCGGGCGACCTCGACGAGCGCCGCGGCGTACGCCGGGTCCGTCTCGTGCGGCACGACCCGGAAGGCGTCGACAGCACGGGAGAACCGGTGCGCGGTGAGCCGGTAGCGACCGGACTCCACCAGCACCACGCGGTGGCCGGCGGCGTGGAAGGCCCGGGCCAGCACCAGCGACTTCGACATCTTGCCGCCGCTGACCAGGACCGTGCGGCGCACGGAGGTCGTCGCGGGCTCCGCGCGGCGCCGGCGCAGCAGCGCCGCGGCGGTGACGACGGAGTCGACCGGGAGCGTCGCCTGGAGCAGCGCGAGCGCCCCCAGCGTCCGGCCCAGGGTGTGTGCCGCCGTCGTCACCTGCACCCCTCAGACCCGTCGCAGCAGGGTGACGCCGTCGCGCAGCGGCACCAGCACCTGCTCGACCCGCGGGTCGGCGGCCACGCGCTCGTTGAACGCCGCCACCGCCCGGCCGTTGGCCGACCCGGCCGTCCCCGCCCAGGGCTCGCCCTGCAGCAGGGTGTTGTCGACGCAGACCACGCCACCGTCGGCCAGCAGCCCCGGGTCGTCCGGCCCGGTGCCGAGCACGGCGTCGAGGTAGCCGGCGTACCCGGGCTTGTCGGCGTCGACGAAGACCAGGTCGAAGAGCTCGCCGTCGTCGGCGAGCCGGACCAGGGTGTCGTCGGCGGGGCCGACCTCGACGGTGATCCGGTCACCGGCCCCGGACGAGGCGAAGCAGTCCTGCGCGAACGCCGCCGTCGCCGGGTCGAGCTCGCAGGCCACGACGCGGCCGCCCTCGCCGACCGCCTCGGCCATGGTCAGCGCGGAGTAGCCGGTGAACATGCCGACCTCGAGGACCCGACGGGCGCGCGTGGCGTGCACCAGGAAGGCCAGGAAGCGACCCTCGACGTGGCCCGAGAGCATCTCCTGCTCCAGCACCAGGCCGGCCTGCTCGGTACGGGTGCCCCAGTCGGCCTGACGGGTGCGCGTCTCGAGCGCCACGAGGGCGGGCGAGGCCGGGCTGGTGACCGCCGCGACGTACGGGTCGAGGCCGGCGACCAGCGACGTGGCCCGGGCCAGGTCGGCCCGAACGTCGTCGCCGACGCCCTCCACCCCGGCCAGGCGCTTCTCCACCTGCTCCAGCAGGTCGGCGGCGATGCCCAGCGGCGTGACCGGACGCGGGTCAGGCACTGGCGGCCTCGGGCAGCTCGGGCACCTGCGGGCCGAGCTTGTCGCTCGAGGTGTACTGGTCGACGCCCTCGCCGCCGCGCGGGTAGCCCGCGGCGACGCGCTTGTGCTCGGCCAGGATCGTGGCGAGCTCCTCGACCGTGAGGTCGTTGACGAAGTGGCAGGTGCCGATCGGCCGCGGCACGGCCGCGCGCAGCTTGCCGTCGCGGGTCTGCAGGATCGAGGTCGTGGCCCGCTCGACCAGCTCGGCGGTGAAGTACGGGCTGTCGATCGCCAGGCCGAGCTGGCTGAAGAGCGCCAGCACGCGGTCGCGGTCGGCGGTGGTGATGTAGCCGCGCTGCTCGGCGATGGTCGCCGAGAACGCCATGTCGACGGCGATCGCGTGGCCGTGGAAGAGCGGCGGCTCGGGCGTGAGCTCGAGCGTGGGGCTCCAGGTGTGGCCGTAGGCGATCACCCGGTCGAGGTCCAGCTCGTGCAGGTTCGGCACCTCGAGCTCGAGCATGGTGCGGATCGCGTCGTAGGTGATCGTGTCGGACACCTCGCGCAGGTGCTCGGCGCCCTCGGCGTACCCGAAGGCGCTGTGCAGCAGCTCGTCACCGTACTTCTCCAGCGACTCGAAGATGCCGACGTGGGAGACGGTCGCGATCTTGATGATCTCGGCGATGCCGTTGCGGACCTGGTCGATCGGCAGCGTCTGGAGCAGCGAGAAGTCGAGGAAGACCTTCTTGGAGGCGTGGTAGGCGCCGAGGCGGTTCTTGAACTTGCCGTGGTTGGCGCCGACCTTGATCGAGACGCTGGCGTCGATCAGCCCGATCAGGGTGGTCGGGATGCGCACGTAGTCGGTGGTGCGCTTGTAGGAGGCGCACGCGAAGCCGGCCACGTCGGTGGTGAGGCCACCTCCGACGACGAGGACCTGCTCCTTGCGCAGCAGGCCGAAGTCGCTGAAGGAGTCGACGATGTCCTCGAGCGTCCGCAGCGACTTGGCGGTCTCGGCGATCCGGACCTCCACGACGGTGAGGTCGATGCCGTGGTGGTCGAAGTACGCCTGCGCGCGCTCGCCGTGCAGGGCCTGGACCTGCTCGTCGACGACCATCAGGCAGCGCCCGAAGGAGCGGAAGGTGTCGGCGAGCTCGGGGCGGGCGGGGTCGAAGACGTGCGGCGTGAGCAGCAGCGAGTAGTCGATCTTCTCGTAGGCCTCCACGTGGAAGGCGTTCTCGGTGGCCTCGAGCCGGGCCTGGGGGTCGCTCATGATGATCTCCTGTGGCCCACACGGGCCGGACGGGTGCGGTGGAGCAGTGCGGTGGGTCGGCAGGGGTACATCAGGGGTCGTGCTGTCGGATCGTACGAGGGGCCCCCACCACCCCTCCGCCGGAGCGGACGGGGCGGGGCGGTGGGACGACCTCAGGACGCGTCGAGGTACTCCTGCAGGTCCACCAGGGTCAGCTGCTCGAGCCGGCCCGCGGCCGCGGAGAAGTCGTGGCCAGCGGTGTTCTCGTTGGGGAACGCCACCGAGGCGACCCCGGCGGCGTTGGCGGCCTGGATGCCGCCGACGTTGTCCTCGATCGCCACGCACGTGCCCGGCTCCTCGCCGAGCTGCTGCAGCGCGTAGCGGTAGGCGGCCGGGTCGGGCTTGGAGCTCTCGACCTGGGAGGCGTCGACGACGAGGTCCAGGCCGGACAGGTCGAGGTGCGCGGCCAGCGCGCGGCCGAGGGCGTCGATGTTGTCGCGCGACGTGGTGGTGACCAGGGCGACCTTGGTGCCGGCCTCCTGTGCCTGGCGGATCGTCTCGACGACACCGTCGCGCGGCGCGATGTCGGCCTCGGCCAGCGCGGCCTGGTAGAGCTCGGACTTCGTGGCGTGCACGGCCTGCGCGTCGACGTCCTGGCCGCGCTCGCGGGCGTAGTCGGCGACGCGGTCCTTGCCGCCGTTGCCCTGGAGCAGCCCGCGGTACTCCTCCTGGCCCCACTCCCAGTCGAGGCCGTGCTGGGCGAAGGCCCGGTTGAAGGCGTCGCGCTGGATCTCGGAGGTGTCGGCGACCGTGCTGATGGAGCCGAGGAGGAGGGCGGTCATGGGTGTCCTGTCGTCGCGGGGAACGGGGGCGCCGCCGGAGCGGCCCGCGGACGGGGCCGACGTGCCGTGGCGCCTTGACGACCTTGCCAGGACCCCCCAGGGAGGGCACCCTCCGCACGGGTGGGGGCGGAGGCCCCGGCGGACGGACGGCGGGCGGGACGGGGGTAGGCGCCGGTGGCGGTCGGCCGTCGTACGGTGTCGACGTGAGGAGCGTCTGCGTGTTCTCGGGGTCCGCGTCGGGACGACGACCGGAGTACGCCGCCGCGGCGACCGTCCTGGGCGGCGAGCTCGCCTCCCGCGGGCTGCGCCTGGTGTACGGCGGGGCCCGGGTCGGGCTGATGGGCGCCGTCGCCGACGGTGCGCTGGCCGGCGGCGGCGAGGTGGTCGGCGTCATCCCCCAGGGCCTGGCCGACCGCGAGGTCGCCCACGACGGCCTGTCCGACCTGCGCGTCGTCGGCAGCATGCACGAGCGCAAGGCGCTGATGACCGAGCTGTCCGACGGTGTCGTCGCGCTCCCCGGCGGGCTGGGCACCCTCGACGAGCTCTTCGAGGCCCTCACCTGGGCCCAGCTCGGCCTGCACGGGCTGGAGCGCAAGCCGGTCGGCCTGCTGGACACCGGGGCGTACTGGTCACCGCTGCTGGCCCTCGTCGACCACACCGTCGACGAGGGGTTCGTCGGCCGCGACCGCCGCGACCACCTCCTCCGCGCCGGGGACCCCGCCGCCCTGCTCGACCTGATGACCGCCCGCGCCTGACGTCGCCGTCGACGGCGGGGAGGGTGCGCCCCCACCGGTGGTCGAGGAGGGAGCGCCAGCGACCGTCTCGAGACCCCGTCCACAACCCCGGGGTCTCGCTAGCGTTCGAATGCTTGTTCGACTATACTAGATCCATGACCACCACCCGCCACACCGCAGACGACAGCACCGGGCCCGACTCCGATGCTCGACGTCGCTGTCGGCGTGGAGGCGGTGATGTCGCCGGACCCGTCGTTCTGGGAGTGGGTCCATGAGCTCGACACTCAGCGCGAGACCACCCGGGTCGAGGCGCTCACGGTCGTCAAGAACGCGAAGACCGTGCGCGCCGCTGCCGAGGTCGCGGTCCTGCAAGCGGTGGTGGAGTGGTGCGTGATCAACGAGGCGCTCACCGACGACGAGGCGATGTGGATCGCCGGGTACGGCGACCACGGCCTGTCCCTCGGCGGCGTCGGGTGTCCCCTGGTCCGGGAGTCCGCCGTCATCGAGCTGTCTGCGGCGCTGGGTGTCTCCACGCAGTCCGGGGCCAACCAGGTCGCGATCACCCTCGAGCTGCGC
>JBBSKO010000099.1:0-7880 GCA_038256225.1 Propionibacteriales bacterium
GGACCGTCGACGCAGGCGCGGGCCGAGCGTGGGGTCCCGGCCTCCCCCACCACCGGGACCTGGCAGCCGAAGCACAGGCCGGTGGCGCACGGCGACGGCACCTCGAGCGCGACCTGGCTCCAGGCGCCGTGGTCCTCCGCGGCGGCGGCGACGGCGTGCAGCAGCGGGGTGGGGCCGGCGGCGTAGACGACCTCGGCACCGCTGGAGGCCAGCACCTCGGGCAGCGCCTCGGCGGTGCGCCCGGCCCGGCCCACGGAGCCGTCGCCGGTGACCACGGTGACGGCGCGCGCCGAGCGGCGGGCCTCCAGGGCCGACATCAGGTGCGCCTCGTCGCGGGCACCGAGCAGCAGGGTCACCGCACAGCCACGCTCCCGCAGGCGCAGGGCGAGCGGGAAGATCGGCGCGGCGGCGTACTCCTCGGCCACCAGCAGGCACGCCACCGGCTCCTGCGGGAGCGCGAACGGCCTGCCGAGGGGCCCGGTGAGCTCGAGCGGGGTGCCGACCGGCGCCTCGGCCAGCCACCGCGACCCGGCGCCGCGCGGCTCGACGACCAGGCCGACGGCGAGGCCGCGGCCACCGACCGGCTTCACCTCGTGGATCCAGTAGCTGCGCCGGGCCAGCCGGCTGCGGGAGACCGGGTGCCCGATCGACACCGCCACGGCCGTCCCGGGGCGGAAGCGCTCCCCGATGCCGGGGGCCAGGACGCTGAGGTGGACCAGCCCCCCGGTGGCCCGGGAGGCGAGCACCTCGCCGCCCACGTGGACCGGTCGTCGGTCGGTGCTGCTCACGCCCCCAAGCCTCGCACGACACGGCGCGCCCAGCCGGGACCCTCGTACACGAACGCGGTGTAGGCCTGCAGGAGGTCGGCGCCGGCGGTCAGCCGCTCACGGGCGTCGGCGGCGGTGGTGATCCCGCCGACCCCCACCAGCACCGGCCCGGGACCGAGGCGTCCGCGCAGCAGCCGGGTGACCTCCAGCGCGCGGGCGGCCACCGGGGGCCCGGAGAGGCCGCCGGCGCCGGCCGCCTCGACGGTCGCGGCGGCGGTGCGCAGGCCCGTGCGCCCGGTGGTGGTGTTGGTGGCCACCACCCCGTCCACGCCGTCGTCGCCGCGCACCAGGTCGGCCACGGCGAGGACGTCGTCGTCGGCGAGGTCGGGCGCGATCTTGACCAGCAGCGGCACCCGGCCCAGCCCGGCGGCGTCGCGGGCCTCGTCGGCGCTGCGCCGCACCTGCGCCAGCAAAGGCGCGAGCCGCTCGACGGCCTGCAGCGTCCGCAGGCCGGGGGTGTTGGGCGAGGAGACGTTGACGACCAGGTAGTCCGCGTGGGGCGCCAGCAGCCGGGTGCTGGTGTCGTGGTCGGCCGCGACGGCCGCGGCGTCGTCCTCCGGCACGACCTTGGACTTGCCGAGGTTGACCCCCAGCACCGGCGAGCCGGGGCCCGGACGGCGGGCGGCCAGGCGGGCCGCGACGGCCGTGGCGCCGGCGTTGTTGAACCCCATCCGGTTGACCACCGCGCGGTCCTCGGTGAGCCGGAACAGCCGCGGACGCGGGTTGCCGGGCTGCGGCAGCGCGGTGACGGTGCCGACCTCGACGAAGGAGAACCCGAGCGCGCCGAGCGCCTCGACCCCGCGGGCGTCCTTGTCGAAGCCGGCGGCGAGCCCGAGCGGGTGGGCGAAGCGCAGCCCCATCGCCTCCACCGGACCGACACCGGCCGGCACCCGCACGGGCCGCCGGCGCAGGACCGGTCCGCCGGCGCGGACGGCGGCGAAGCCGAGGTGGTGCGCCCGCTCCGGGTCGACGCGGGTCAGCGCGCGGTCGAAGAGCAGGCGGTAGGTCACCGGTCGGCCTGGGCGGCGCGGTCCCGGGCCCAGTCCTGCAGGCTGCGCACGCCGATGTCGCCGCGGCGCATCGCCTCGATGCCCTGGACCGCGGCGCCCAGCCCCTGCACGGTGGTGATGCAGGGGACGTTGGCCATCACCGCGGCGGTGCGGATCTCGTACCCGTCCAGGCGGGCCTGCCCGCCGGTGCCCGCGCCGTACGGGGTGTTCACGATCAGCTGGATCTCGCCGTCGCGGATCAGGTCGACCGTGGTCTTCTCACCGTCCGGGCCGGGGCCCTCGAAGTGCTTGCGCACCACCCGGGTGGGCACGCCGTTGCGGCGCAGCACCTCGGCGGTGCCCTGGGTGGCGAGGATCTCGAAGCCGAGGTCGGCCAGCACCTTGACCGGGAAGATCATCGAGCGCTTGTCGCGGTTGGCCATCGAGACGAACACGCTGCCCGAGGTGGGCAGCGGGCCGAACGCCGCGGTCTGGGACTTGGCGAAGGCGGTGCCGAAGTCGGCGTCCAGGCCCATCACCTCGCCGGTCGACTTCATCTCGGGGCCGAGCACGGTGTCGACCTGGGCGCCGTCGGGGGTGCGGAACCGGTTGAACGGCATCACCGCCTCCTTGACCGCGATCGGCTGGTCCGGCGGCAGGCTGCCGCCGTCGCCGGTGGCCGGCAGCACGCCCGCGGCGCGCAGGTCCGCGACGCTCTCGCCGAGCATCACCCGGGCCGCGGCCTTGGCCAGCGGGGTCGCGGTCGCCTTGGAGACGAACGGGACCGTACGGCTGGCGCGCGGGTTGGCCTCGAGCACGTAGAGGATGTCGGAGCCCAGGGCGAACTGGATGTTGAGCAGCCCGAGCACCCCGACCCCGCGCGCGATCGCCTCGGTGGCCTCACGGATCCGGGCCACCTCGCGCTCGCCGAGCGTGATCGGCGGCAGCGCGCAGGAGGAGTCGCCGGAGTGGATGCCGGCCTCCTCGATGTGCTCCATCACGCCGCCGAGGAAGAGCTCGTCGCCGTCGAAGATCGCGTCGACGTCGATCTCGACCGCGTCGTCGAGGAACCGGTCGACCAGCACGGGCGCCTCGCGGCTGATCATGCCCTCGGCGACGTAGCGCTCCAGGTAGGTCTGCAGGGAGACGTCGTCGTAGACGATCTCCATCCCGCGACCGCCCAGGACGTAGGAGGGCCGCACCAGGACCGGGTAGCCGATCTCGTGCGCGATGCGCTGCGCCTCGGGGTAGGACGTCGCGGTGCCGTGCTTGGGCGCGGTCAGGCCGGCCTCGGCGAGCACCCGCCCGAAGGCGCCGCGCTCCTCGGCCAGGTCGATGGCGTCCGGCGACGTGCCGACGATCGGCACCCCGGCCGCGGCCAGGCCCTGCGCCAGGCCGAGCGGGGTCTGCCCGCCGAGCTGGCAGATGACCCCGGCGACCGGTCCCGCGGCCGTCTCGGCGTGCACGACCTCGAGCACGTCCTCGAGCGTGAGCGGCTCGAAGTAGAGCCGGTCGGAGGTGTCGTAGTCGGTGGAGACGGTCTCGGGGTTGCAGTTGACCATCACGGTGTCGTAGCCGACCTCGGACAGCGCCAGCGAGGCGTGCACGCAGGAGTAGTCGAACTCGATGCCCTGCCCGATCCGGTTCGGCCCGGAGCCCAGGATGATCACCGCCGGCCGCTCGCGCGGGCCGACCTCGCTCTCCTCGTCGTAGGAGGAGTAGTGGTACGGCGTGGCCGCGGCGAACTCGGCCGCGCAGGTGTCCACGGTCTTGAACACCGGCCGGATGCCCAGCGCGTGGCGCACGCCCCGCACGACGTCGGCGGTCATCCCGCGGATCTTGCCGACCTGGACGTCGGAGAAGCCGTGCCGCTTGGCCCGACGCAGGAGCGCCGGGGTCAGCTCGGGGGCGGCGGTGACCTCGGCGGCCACCTCGTTGATCAGCGCCAGCTGGTCCACGAACCACGGGTCGATGCCGGTGGCGTCGTGCACCTCCTCGACGCTCGCCCCGGCGCGCAGGGCGTCCATCACCACCTTCAGGCGGCCGTCGTGCGGGACGCCGGCCCGGGCCAGCAGGGCGTCCTTGTCGAGCTCGACCCACTCCTGGTGCCAGTCGAAGACGGCGTCCTTGGACTCCAGGCTGCGCAGCGCCTTCTGCAGCGCCTCGGTGAAGCTGCGCCCGATCGCCATCGCCTCGCCGACCGACTTCATGTGGGTGGTCAGCACCGGGTCGGCGCCGGGGAACTTCTCGAAGGCGAACCGCGGCACCTTGACCACCACGTAGTCGAGCGTGGGCTCGAAGCTGGCCGGGGTCTCGGCGGTGATGTCGTTGGTGATCTCGTCGAGGGTGTAGCCGATCGCGACCTTGGCCGCGATCTTGGCGATCGGGAACCCGGTGGCCTTGGAGGCCAGCGCGCTGGAGCGCGAGACGCGCGGGTTCATCTCGATCACGACCAGGCGGCCGTCGGCGGGGTTGACGGCGTACTGGATGTTGCAGCCGCCGGTGTCGACGCCGACCGAGCGGATGATGCCGATCGCGAGGTCGCGCATCTTCTGGTACTCGCGGTCGGTCAGCGTCATCGCCGGCGCGACGGTGATCGAGTCGCCGGTGTGCACGCCCATCGGGTCGACGTTCTCGATCGAGCAGACGATCACCACGTTGTCGGCGGTGTCGCGCATGACCTCGAGCTCGTACTCCTTCCAGCCGAGGATCGACTCCTCCAGGAGCACCTCGGTGGTGGGGCTGAGCGCGAGGCCGGTGCCGGCGATGCGCCGCAGGTCGGTCTCGTCGTGGGCCATGCCCGACCCGGCGCCGCCCATCGTGAAGCTGGGTCGCACCACGACCGGCCAGCCGAGGTCCTCGACGGCGGCCAGGCAGTCGTCCATCGAGTGGCAGATCGCGCTGCGCGCGGACTCGCCGCCGAGGTCGTCGACGATCTTCTTGAACACGCTGCGGTTCTCGCCGCGGTCGATCGCCTCGATCGAGGCGCCGATCAGCTCGACGCCGTACTTCTCCAGCACGCCGGCGGCGTCGAGGGCCATCGCGGCGTTGAGCGCGGTCTGCCCGCCGAGGGTGGCCAGCAGGGCGTCGGGGCGCTCCTTGGCGATCACCTTCTCCACGTACTCCGGGGTGATCGGCTCGACGTAGGTGGCGTCGGCGAACTCGGGGTCGGTCATGATCGTGGCCGGGTTGGAGTTCACCAGGACCACGCGCAGGCCCTCCTCCTTGAGCACCCGGCAGGCCTGGGTGCCGGAGTAGTCGAACTCGCAGGCCTGGCCGATGACGATCGGCCCGGAGCCGATCACCATCACGCTGGCGATGTCGGTGCGCTTGGGCATCAGGCGTCCTTCCGCTCGGGGTTCGGGGCGGGCGGGGTGCTGTCGTACGGGCGCAATTGCGCCGTTGTGACTGATTCGGCACCCGCGAACCTGTCAGAACCGCGCAATTGCGCCGTTCCGGCAGACCGCGCCGGCCCCCCACGACCCTCGCCCCGCTCGGACATCAGGTCGCAGAACCGGTCGAAGAGGTAGGCGGCGTCGTGCGGGCCGGCCGCGGCCTCGGGGTGGTACTGCACCGAGAACGCCCGCAGGTCGCCCTCGGGCGAGCGCAGCTCGAGGCCCTCGACCACGTCGTCGTTGAGGCACACGTGGCTGACGCGGGCCTCGCCGTACGGCGTGGTCACCGGCTCGTCGAGCGCGACCCCGTCGGGCCAGGCCACCGCGAAGCCGTGGTTGTGGGCGGTGACCTCGACCTTGCCGGTGGTGCGGTCCATCACCGGCTGGTTGATCCCGCGGTGGCCGTAGGCGAGCTTGAAGGTGCCCAGCCCCAGGGCCCGGCCGAAGAGCTGGTTGCCGAAGCAGATCCCGAAGTACGGCACCCCCTGCGCCAGCGCGGCCTCCAGCAGCTCGACCTGGTCGGTGGTCGCTGCGGGGTCGCCGGGCCCGTTGGAGAAGAACAGCCCGTCGGGGCCGTCGTCGCCGACGGCCAGGACGTCCTCGAGCGTGGCGGTGGCCGGCAGCACGTGGGTCTCGATGCCGCGCTCGGCCATCCGGCGCGGCGTCATGGTCTTGATCCCGAGATCGATCGCCGCCACGGTGGCGCGCTTCTCGCCCCAGGGGCCGGCCTCGGCCGGCACGACGTACGGCTCGCGCGTGGAGACCTCGGCGGCCAGCTCGGTGCCGGCCATCGACTCCTGCTCGCGCACCCGCGCCAGCAGCCGGGCCGGGTCGGTCTCGACCGTGGAGATGCCGACCCGCATCGCGCCGCGCTCGCGCAGGTGCCGCGTCAGCGCGCGGGTGTCGACGCCGCTGATGCCGACGACGCCCTGCTCGCGCAGCGCGTCGTCGAGGGTGCCGGTGGCCCTCCAGCTCGACGAGCGGCGCGCGGGGTCGCGCACGACGTAGCCCGCGACCCAGATCCGGTGGGAGTCGGCGTCCTCGTCGTTCACGCCGGTGTTGCCGACGTGCGGGGCGGTCATCACCACGACCTGGCGGTGGTACGACGGGTCGGTCAGCGTCTCCTGGTACCCGGTCATCCCGGTGTTGAAGACGGCCTCGCCGAAGGTCTCGCCCTCGGCGCCGTAGGCGTCGCCGTGGAAGGTGCGTCCGTCCTCCAGGACCAGCATCGCCGCGCGGGGCGGGGTCCGGACGGGGGTGGGCTGCGGATCGGTCTGCGGGGTGGACGAGGAGTCCGCCGCGGGGGCATGCAAGGGCACGCCGTACCTCCTTCTCCGCCTCACAGGACGGATCGTTAAAGGATGTCGAGCGGGGCCGAGCCTAGCAGCGGGCACGTGCTCCCCTGGCGACCATCCACTCGCGAAGGCCGCCGGGCGGGAACACGGTGGAGACCCGTTCGAGCGACCGGTCGGGCAGGTGCCGGGGTGGCCGGAGGCGGACCGGACCAGGGTCGTCGACCGGGTCCCGGTCGTCAGGGACGCACGGGGTGCTGGGCCACTGGCTCGGCAGGCCGCCACGCCGGCCGCAGCCGACCCACCTGGACCCGGTCGGACCCGTCGTCGACGTAGACGTCCGCTGACGACGTGCCCGTCGGCAGCAGGACGGCGAAGTCCAGGGCGGGCGACCGCGAGGGACGAGCGACGAGCGGCACGGGCACCTGCTCGCCCTCGAGCTCCAGGGTCAGCCGCGCACCGCTCGGCACACCCACGGCAACGCCGTCGACCCTCACCCCCTGGGCGGACTGCACGACGAGGATGCGGCGAAGTCGCACGTCCAGGTCCGTCCCAGCCGGATCGTCGGTCGTGACCCGTTCGAACACGAGAGTCTCCTCCAGGTGAGCCGCTGCCCACCGCCGTACCTCGAGCTCGACGGACGAGGCGACGGTGGCGACGTCCGGACCCGCCTCCGGCGACCACGAGAGCAGTGCGTCGACCTGGTCCTCCGACCACCCCGAGAGCCGACGGAGCTCGGTCCGCCACCCCTGGTCGACCACGTACGCCAGGGGCTCGATGTGCTCCACCGGCGACGAGTCCTCGCTGCGTCCGTACCGGCCGGGGTCGGCGTCGCCCAGCCCGGGCCACAGGTGCCGGGCTCGCGGCGCCAGGCGGTTCACGACCCGGCGCGCCTCGATCTCGACAGCGCCCGGAGAGATGTTCATCGGCTCCGGGAGTGGCTGATCCCCTGGTGCGGCGACACCCAGATGTGCGAGCACCGTGCCGGCGGTGTCGCTGCCGACGTACGTCATCGCCGTGACGGTGTCGACGACATCGTGCAGGTTCTCCAGCGATGCCAACGGGTCGAACCGGCCACGCTCGGTGCCGAGGAAGTCGTTGCACCTCAGCGCGTTCCGTCTCCGGAGGGTGTACTCGCGGTACAGGCTGCGGGCGTGCTCCTGCCGGTTGCGCAGGACGATCACCGCCTCGACGTCGACGCACCCGGCGCGACGACGAAGTGCGCGGACCACGGTTTCGAGCTGGGGCCGGAACTGCGGACGACTCCAGGACTCGGCCGAGAGGATGACCGTGTGCGCACCGCTGGTGAGGATCTCGTCGACCAGGGCGTCGAGGATGCGGTCGAACTCGGCGCGGTCCTGGAACCAGGAGTAGAGA